>CANQQF010000035.1 GCA_947625985.1 uncultured Clostridia bacterium
TGTTTTCTTTCTTGATGTTGCTTGTTTTGATTTTGATGCATTTGCACTGAATCTTGCTATGAAGTCTTGTAATTCTTTTATTTTTTCTTCTTTCTTTTTATTTTGTTCTCTTGCTTGTTTTAAGGCTAATTGGCTTGATTCATACCAGAAGTCATAATTTCCTGGATATACTTTTATTTTTCCAAAATCCACATCTGCTATATATGTGCATACTTTATTTAAGAAATATCTATCATGTGATACTACTATTACTGTGTTTTCAAAATTTATTAAAAATTCTTGTAGCCAGTTAATGCTTTTTAAGTCTAAATCGTTTGTAGGCTCGTCTAATAATAATACATCTGGATTTCCAAATAGAGCTTGTGCTAAAAGTACTTTTACTTTTTCTTTAGCCTCTATTTCTTTCATTAGCTTATAATGGTTTTCTGGTGATATTCCTAAGTCGTTTAATAATATTGCTGCATCTGATTCTGCATTCCATCCATCTAACTCTGCGAATCTTTCTTCTAGTTTTGCTGCTTTCATTCCATCTTCTTCTGAGAAATCTGGCTTTGCATATATTTCGTCTTTTTCTTTCATTATGTCATATAATTCTTGATTTCCCATGATTACTGTATCCATTACTGTGTATTCTTCATATGCAAAGTGATCTTGTTTAAGTACTGAAATTCTTTCTGTTTTTTCTAAACTTACATCTCCTTTGCTTGGTTCTATTTCTCCTGATAATACTTTTAAGAATGTTGACTTTCCAGCTCCGTTTGCTCCTATTATTCCATAACATTCTCCTTTACTGAAGCGAATGTTAACATCTTCAAACAATACTCTTTTTCCAAAACGTATTGTTACTCCATTTGCTGATAACATTTTTATCCTCCTTCATATGTGTTTTATAGGTCATCTATTAACCTTCCAATTTCTATTTCATTTCCATTGTCTGAACTATATTTTATTGTATAACTTTTTTCTTCGTTTGTTTCTTCTACTTTTTCTATTTTGTATGTTCCATTTTCTGATATTAATGTTTTTCTTAATAAAGCTTCTGTGTCTATAATATTTTCTTCGTTTATTATCTCTTGATTTCTTAAGTATGTTAATAAATCTTTTGTATTGTTTGCCGTATATTTGTCTATAATGTATTCTTGTTGTTTTAAACGTATTGCTTCATTTACTTCACCTTGTTCGTTTACTCTTACGGCTTCTGTCGTTTTAGCGATAACACCATCTTCTCCAGACAACATTGCTATGGTTGTTCCTGATAGTAAAAAAACTGCCACAACCGCTATAATTGCTGATGTTAGTGTTACACCGTTTTGTTGTTTTAGATTTTTCATATTCTACCCCTTTCGCTTTATTTTAAAACATCTCCGATATTATATAATATTTTTTTGATTTTTGCAATACAAATTGACTTTCCGTAAGAGAAATGATAAACTACTAAATATAATAAAACAAAAGATTTAAGATAAGGTAGGTGCTTTTTTATGCCTAGAGATCCAAGACAAAGACGTCGTTTTCAACCAAATACTAAACAACAACGTACTATTATTATTTTAAGTTGCTGTCTTTCTTTTTTGGTTGGAGCTTTAATTATTTCACTTGTTTTTAATTTTCAAAATCACCATGAACAAGATACAAACGAAGTTGCTTCTAATGATGTTGCTACATCTCAAGAAGATGAATTTTCAAATGAAGATAATGGGAATTATAATTATACTGTTGAATTTGATAATGACATATATTCAGTTCTAA
The DNA here is from genome assembly GCA_947625985.1 of uncultured Clostridia bacterium. The sequence continues at coordinate 1,750 of CANQQF010000035.1, forward strand.
ATGACGATGGTTCTGATAATAAAAAGGTTGAAGATAATGGCGACACTTCTTTTGTTGTAACTGCTCTTGGAAATATTATGTGTCCAAATACTTTATATGAAGATTGTTTTAATGAATCTAACCATTCTTATGATTTTTCTCATATTTTTTCTGATATTAAATATTTTACTCAAACTAGTGATCTTGCAATTGCTAATTTGGAAACTACATTTAGTGGAGAATCTAAAGGTTATAGCGGTTACCCAAAGTTTAATACTCCTGATTCTTTAACTCGTACTTTGAAAAATATTGGTATTGATGTTGTTTCAACTGCTAGCAATCATTGTTTAGATTTTGGCTTTGAAGGTTTGTCAAATACTATTGATGTTTTGGATCAATCAGATCTTTCTCATACTGGTACTTTTAAAACTGAAGCTGCTAGAAATTCTATTCTTTTTAAATATGCTAAAGGTGTCAAAATTGCAGTTGTTAATTATACTTATGGAACTAATGATGCTGTTCCTGATGGGAAAGGTTTTTGTGTAAATATAACTAATAAAGATTCTATTTTAAGTGATATTGAAAATGCTAAGTCTCAAAATGCTGATCTTATTATTGCTTGTATGCATTGGGGTGATGTTTCTTCAAGTACTCCTAATGATAATCAAAAAAATATTACTGATTTTCTTTTCAAAAATGGTGTTGATATTATTTTAGGTACTCATCCTCAAATTTTGCAACCAATGGAAAAAAGAACAGTTACTTTAGATGATGGTACTCAAAAAGATGGTTTTGTTATTTATTCTTTAGGAAGTCTTATAACTGACCAAACTAAACAAGAGTATAGAAATTCTGTTGTTTTAAATATAAATGTTACTAAACATGCTGATGGAACTATTTCAATTGATAAGATTAGATATTTACCTACTAATTTCTTTAATTCTAATTCAGATAGCCAAAAATATAAGGTTTTAGATATTAATACTGCTTTAAATGCTTATGAATCAGGTAATAATTATATAGGTAATAATTATGATTATTTAAAAAATCAGGTTAATGAAATTAGTTCAAAAATTAAACCTTAAAAGAAAAAAGATAGTTAGTTTCTTATGAGCTATTTATTGTATGTAATGTAGATAACGAAAAAACATATAATTATATATTTTGTAGTGAAATTGTGGGGACCGTTTTAGAAACTGTTACAAAGTTACAGTTTCTTAAATGGGGATAACGAAAAAATATATAATTATATGTTTATTTATTAGCTTGCAAGAACTAACTATCTTTCTTCTTCATCATTTTCTTTTTGTTTGTTATATGATTCCATTTCATTTATTTTTCTAAAAGATTCTATAAAGTCTTCTCCTTTTACTTTTAAATTTTCTTTAAAATTATTACATGTTTCTTTCGTTTTTTTGTATCCTCTCCTTATAGGAAGTGTCATTGGTCTTATTTGTTCTTTTAATGTAGGATACTCTTTTGGTGGTTCTCCTGTTTTTAATATACTATCTATTATTTTTATTTTTTTTCTATATTGTTTTTGATACCATTTTTTTGCTTTTGATATTTCTGCATTATGTGTAAGATAAATTTTCGCTTTTTCGTAAGCTTTTATTATTGGGTTTGATGCTATTTCTAAACTGTATTTATTTCTAGCATATATCCAATCTTTTTCTTCTCTGAAATTGTCTTTCATTTCTTTTTTTGCCTGTATTTTCATTTTTGCTAATGTTCTTTTTAAATAATATTTATTTATTTGTGATATTTCTTCTTTTGTTGTTGTTTTAAGTGCTTGATAAATTAGTTCTAAATACATCTCTTCAGATTGCTGTGTAGCTAATTTTTTTTCACTTTTTTTAAGTTCTTCCATGTTTGCTATATGTATTTTTTCTTTTATCATATTTTCTATTAGTTCTTTTACTGTTCTTTTTGTTCCGTCTTCATGGTATTTCTTTTTTAATATTGGATAATCTTCTAATATTTCAGTTTCTTTTCTTTGTGTTATTAATGTATCTAATATTTTTTCTGTAGCTTCTTCTCTATCTTGCTCTACCATATCAAATTCTTCGCCTGAATTCGATTTTACATCATTTGTTATTAGTAAAGAAGATTTTTTGTTTAAATCATATATTAACATTTCAACTTCTTTTTCAAGTGAATATCCTAGTATTTCTATTAGTGCTTTTACTGCTGTTCCTTCTGCATCATTTTCTAATGCAAGTGCTCCCCAATTTTCATTATAGAATCTTCTTTCTATATATGTTATTAATGCATAATCTTGAGCATATTTGATTGCTTCTTTTGAACTTACTTCACTTAAAGACATCTGATATTGTCTATGATGTTCTATTTCATGAAAAACTGTACTAAAAATTTGCTTTATTCCGTATTTTCGTTGTTCTGGATTATCACTTTCTAAATACTCAAAATTATTTTTTATATTTATCTCAATATAATCATTATAATCATACATTCCATCAAGATTGTCTTCTTCTTCATCTTCTATATAGATTTGTAATTTGTATGGGTATTTTTCTTCTAATTGTTCCATTTCTAAGTCAAATACTTCTTTTATTGCTTTTTCTAGTTCATTTTTTTGTTTCTCATTTTCTTCTTGAAATCTTTCATTAGAGAATTTTTTTATTATTTTTTCTATAATTTCCTTTTGTTTTTTTCTGTTTTCTTTACTTACTTCTGCTATGTTTTGTATTCTTCTTATTTCTTCTACTTCACTTTCAGCCGGTATATAGTATAATACATAGTCTTCTTCATTATACTCTTCTTCATAGTTTTCTTTAAGGATAGAATCTGAATCTAATTTTTCCATTTATTTTGCTCCTAACTATTTTTATCTTTCATCAGTTTCTTTCGTATCCTTATTCATCATATTTGTTTTTGGCCTATGTTTACCTATTATACATTCTGCTTTTCCAGTTTTTCTCCAATTTTCTATTTTTATTTCAATTTCGAATTTGTTTACTTTATTTTCTTTTATTGATTGTTTTGACCTTTTATTATTTACTAGTTTTTCTGCTCTTTCGTTATCTATCAATCTTTCTGTTTTCTCGTCGTCTATCAATTTTTTTGTTTTCTCATCATTGTCTATATTTTTTGTGTGTTTAGGTTCTGTAAATTTGTTTATTACTTTTTTTATTGGTTGTATCAATTTCTCAAAGAAACTTTCCATTTTACTCATAAACTTATCGAATTGATTAATTTCTTTAAGTGATTGTTTTCTCGTGTTTGCTGGTTTTTGAGGAAGTGCTTCTTTTCGTACTGCTTTTATTAATGACTTCTGATTCATTAACTTTGACTGTACATATAATCTTAGTTCTTCTTGCTCTCCTAGAACTTGTTCTTCCATATCAGACTCGTTTTCGTTTACTTCATTTTGTAAATTTTTATATTTCTCCCCTGCTTCTATAAGTTCATAGGCTTCTGATTCAAATTTACTTTCCATTTTGTTTAAGACTTCACTTAAGTCTTTTTTGTTTATTTGGTTTAATTCTGTTCGTGTAGTATTTAGTAATGATTTATATATTATGCCTAAATACATATCTTCTGAATTGTTAATTGCTTGTTTGTATTCTTCTTCTGAAAGCCAGTGATTTTGTAATATTTCTTTTTTTTCACTTTTCATTTCTTCGATTAATTGCTTAGTTCCTTTTTTTGTTCCGTCCATGTTATACACTTTTTTTAATATTGGATATTTGTTTAGTAGTTCTATATTTTTATTTATACATATTTCTCTGTCTAAGACTTTATCTACTAGCTCTTCTCTGTCTTGTTTTTTTATATCGTATATTTGTCCATTACTTCCTTTTATATTTTTTACTTCATATTGGGCTGTAGATTTTATTATTTTGTGTTTTAACATATCAATATTTTTTTGTTTATCATATCCTATAGATTCTATTTCTTTTCTTTCTGCAACTTCATTTGCATCATTTTCTAATCCGAATTCTGAATAGTTTGATTGATAATATTGTTTTCCTAATATTCTATTTACAGCATAGTCTTTTCCAAATTGTAATGCTTCTTTTGAGCTAACTTCTCTTGTTGACATTATATATTGCCTATGATGTTGTATTTCATGCAAAATAGTGTGTACTATTTTTTTGCATCCATCCATTCTTTGATTATAATCTGAACTTTGTAAATTTTTATATAATTTATCTGTGTTTATTTTTATACCTTCATCAAAGCAGTATTGTCCGTAAAATGTTCCTCTAGCTTGTTTTCCTAGTAGTAGATGGACTTTTTGACCAAAGTCTTTTTCTATTCCAGATATCTCTGAATTATATATTCTTGTTATTATTCTATCTAATTTTTGCTTAACTGCTGGATTATCCAGTCTTTGTACTTCCATAAATACAAATAAATCATCTATTGCTGTTATTCTTTCCTCTAATTCTTCATCTGTCATTCCTGTTATATTTTGGACTTTTCTAATTTTATCTGCTTCTAAGAATAAACGCATATTTTCTTCTCTATTCATTTTTATTCCTACCTATCTTCCCTATCTTCTTTTTTCTCATTCTCTCCATTTTTCTTATGTTTTTTATAGATTTCTTCTAAGATTATTTCTGTTGGGTTATTTTGGTATTGTTTTTCTATTTTTAGCATTTTTCTAATTTCTTCTGCTTTCTTTTTTTGTTCTTTTTTATTCATTTTTTACTCCTTTCTTTTAGTTAGTTTAAAAAGTCTTTTTTCTTTAACCATATTGTTACTATTAGTGTTAATATTATTGATATTACTACCATTATTCCAAACCCAAAAGCGTTTTTTTCAAGTGGTAATAATACATTCATTCCCCAGAAACTTGATATCATTGTTGGTACTGCCAATATTATTGTTATTGATGTTAGGAATTTCATTACATCGTTTAGGTTGTTTGATATAATTGATGCATATGTATCCATTGTACTATTTAATATGTCATTGTATATTTTTGCCATTTCTATTGCTTGTTTATTTTCTATTATTGCGTCTTCTAGTGTGTCTTCATCTTCTTCATATAGTTTTATTATTTTTCCTCTCATTGTTTTTTCCATTACAACTTCGTTTGATTTTAATGAGGTTGTAATGTATACTAATCCTTTTTCAAGGTTCATTAGTTTCAACAATTGTTCATTTTTTGTGGATTTCTTTAGTATGTGTTCTGCAACTTCTGTTTCTTTGTTTATTTGTTTTAGGTATGTTAAAAATAGTGATGCATTTTCATATAATATTTGTAATACGAATCTGCTTTTCTTATATGTTTGCATATTTTTAATTTTCCCTTTTTCAAAGTTTTTCATTACTTTGTTTGAACGTAATGATACTGTTATTAGGAAGTCATCTCTTACTATTATCATTCCCATTGGTACTGTTGCATACATTTGTGTTCCTTCTCTTTTTTCTATTGTTGGTGTATCTACTACAAATAGAATTGTTCCATCTTCTTCTTCTACATCTATTCTAGCTTTTTCTTCGTAGTCTAGTGCGTCTCTTATGAAGTCTTCTTGTATTTTTACTCCTTCACATACTTTTTTTATTTCTTGCTCAGAGGGATTGACCAGATTTATCCAACTTCCTTTTTTGAATTCGTCAATTTCACTAAATTCGTTTGTTGTTAAATTTGTATTAAATATTTTTAACATCTTTCATCCCTCCTCTTTGTTTTTTGACACAATTACCCGTATTTTAATTTTATTATTATTATGCGATTTTGTCAATGTTTTATTGTTTTATTTCTTACTATAAACTTTATTTGAAGAACTTTTTATGACTAACTCTATTCTAAAATTTTGATATTTTGATATGATTTAATTAGACTATTAATAGTTTTTGTTGATCTTAAAGGATAAATGTTTTGAAATAAGTCTTTATTTTAGTAAATAAGTAATAATCTTATAAACTCTTAGGGAAATAAGCAAAAGACAAAGAACGATATGAGAATTGTAAAAAAAGTAATCAAAATGTCAAAAAAATATAAAGAAAGAGGGTGTTCTCCCTCATTTTTTGTTCCGTAAAAGCTTAGAGCCATATGCTTTTTATATGAAAATAACCTAATTGATTAGCTAAGCTAAAAATGATACTATAAATTTAACATATTAATAATGTATGTTTTTATAAAAAACAGAGGTGAAAGGATGAAAAAATCAAGACTTGCGAATGTCTTAGTTATATTAAGTTTACTTATCTGCTTTAGCTTAATCGGTCTTGCAAAAATTATTACAAATAGTTTTTCAAAAGAAGAAATCGTAAGCAAAATAGCAGAAAGTATTTTTACACTTGATTTAACTCCTTTATTAACAGAAAATGAAACTAGTGCTACTGTCAAGTTTAACTGGAATTCTTACACAGGAAAAAGCGAAAAATATAGTGATTACCAAGCTAAACAAAACAGTGCAGATAATTCTTTTAGCAGTATATCTTCAATAGATCATACTGCTATTAGTGATGTTCAAAATTCGCAAGTAATTCCAGATACAGGAGAAGAAAAAGCAAATCAAGTATCAGAAGACGATGAAACAAAAACATACAAGCACTGTGAAGCAGGGCTAGAACACCCTGACTACGCTATATCAGAGGACAGTTGTCCAATATGTGAAAAAATAAAAGAAATATCAGTAACAGAAGAAAGCAAAGAATATAATGCAACAGAACAACATGTAACATATACAACCCCTCAAGATACAACAATAGTAGAATATTACAATAATCAAAAAACAATACCAACAGAAACAGGAAAATATAACTACGAATTAAAAATTTCATATAACGGTGTAGAATACAACACAGGAAAAACTGGAACATTCGAAATAATGCCAAAAAAGATAAAAGTAGAATACATACAGCCAGAAGATAGACAATATGATGGAACAGATATAATATCTTTAAAAGGTGGTAAACTAGAAGGATTAGAAGAAAGTGATGAAGGCAAAGTAGAATATATTTTACCAAAAACAATAAAAATCAGCAGTAAAGACGTAGGAATATACAATGTAGCAATACCAGAAGTAACATTAACAGGAGAAAAGGCAAAAAATTATCAATTAATACAACCATCAGCAGAAGAAGTAAGTGTAACAATAAGTAAAAGAAAAATTAGAATGGAATACGTAATAGGAAAAGACAGAAAATATAATAAAACAAATGTAGTAGAAATAGAAAGTGGAAGAGTAGAAAATGTTATCGAAGGAGAAGATGTACAAGTAATAGTTCCAAAAACAGGAATAGCAGAAGATATCCATACAGGCACATGGCTAGTGGAAATAGAAGATTTAACAATGCAAGGAAAAGATATTGGAAATTATGAACTAATACAACCAGACCCTGACGAAATCACAGTAAATATTTTTAAAGCAGACCCTCCTAAACTACATATAGAGCCATATGTAAGTAGTATAGATGAAAAAGAAATAAAAGAAACAACCCCAGAAGTAATAATAGAAAACTCAAATAAGCAAGAAGATACGGAAACCACAGACACTCAAGAAGAAAATACAGAAACACCAGACACCCAAGAAGAAAGTACAGAAACACCAGATACCAAAGAAGAAAATACAGAAACACAAAAATTTGAGATTAGCTACAAAAAACAAGAATTACAAGAAAAAATTAGATATGGAGATGAAATTGTAATCACCATTAGAATATATAACGAAGGCGTTGGAGCTGGATATGCTCAAACAATAACAAACATTATACCAGAAGGATTTGAATTTATAGAAAATGACGAAATAAACAAAGAAAATGAATGGACAAAAACAGATAAAAACACAGTTGAAACAGAAATATTAAGCTTTGAATCTGGGTCAGAAAATGAAATAAAAGCACCAACAGAAGAAAATGTAGATTATAGAGAAGTAAAATTAAAGTTAAAAGTAACAGAAAAAAGACTAATACAAGAAGAACTAAAAAATCAAACAATAGTAAAAGCAGTAGATATTGAAAATCAAGAAATAACCCAACAAGAAGATAATGATGAAGATAAAAAACCAATAATAAAAAATGTAATACAAGAAAACGGATGGACAAAAACAGATAAAAGTGTAACGATAAAGGCAGAAAATGCGACAAATAAAGCAATTGCAGGATATGCAATAACAAAAGAAAATAAAGAACCAACTGAATGGGAAGAATCAGAACAAGAAACATGGACAACTATTGAAAAATATGATAATGGAACATATTATGCTTGGGTAAAAGACATAGAAGGAAACATATCTGAAAGCAAAGAATTTGAAATAAATAAAGTAGACAAAAAAAGCCCAGAAATAACAAGCTTTAAAAAAGACGTAGTTAAACTAGAAGGAAAAGCTATAGACAACGAAAGTGGAATAGAGGCTTATCAATTTAGCACAAAAGAAATAAACGAAAATTCTAGCAATTGGAAAGAAATAAAAAACATACAAGCAGAAGAAATAACAGAAACAGAAGAAATAGTAAAACCAGGAAAATATTATTTCTACGTAAAAGATAAAGTAGGAAATGTTACAAAAAGTGAAACATCAAATACAATAACACAAGAAGAATTAGATAACCAAAAAGGACAAAAAATAAATATATCATTTGTTTATTATGACCAATCAACCAAAACTCAAAAAACAGAAGAAAAATCAACAATGATATTAATTGGAGAAAGTCAAACAATCATAACACCACCAACAATAGCAGAAACACAAATTGAAATAGAAGGAAAACAAATAACAGCTATACCAAAAGGATGGTCAAAAACACCAGATGGAAGTGATGGAGTAGAAATAGAAAACGGTCAAACTGTATTAGCAAAAAGATATGATGATGGCCAAACATATTATATGATATATGTGTATAAAGCAAAAGTAAAAGTACCTGATGAAAACGGAGATATGCAAGAAAAAGAAATAGAAATACAAATAGGTTCAGATGGTAAAAGACAGCAAAGCTCAAAAGGTGGAGCAGACGAAAATAAAAAACTAAAATTCCCAAAACAACCAATAAATCCAGAAGGAGAACCATATACAGGAGAACAAGAAGAAAAGTGGAAGTTTGAAGGATGGGTAGTAAAAAAAGAACAAGAAGAATATCCAGGAAAAGATGCTAAAACAATAGATCCTGAAACAGAAATACCAGAAAACGGCGATGAATATTATCCAAAATTCAAAAAAGAAATAACAATATCAAGATATATATATCCAAACAACTCAAAACTAGACTCAGGAATAACAGTAGAAGTAATAGCAATAGGAAAAACAATATATCCAACAAATGTTAATTTAGGAACAACAGAAAATATAACATTAGAAGATGGTGATACAGCAGAGCCATATAAATGGGTAACAGATATATCTGTTATACAAGAAGGAGCAACAGCAGAACAAATAAATGGCCTTGCTCCAAATAGTGAAGTATCTTTAACAGATGACGAAGAATACTATATGGTATATAAAGTAAAAGATGAAGATGTATATGTAGGCTCAAATAGCAAAATGACTGCAAAGCTAAAACATATAGTAAAATATGATTACTCAACAAATGGTGGAACCCAATGGGATGGAGGAGAAACTTCAGTAAAAGTAAGAGGA
>CANQQF010000036.1 GCA_947625985.1 uncultured Clostridia bacterium
TTTGTTTTTCATTTTCTTTAAACACTTTTTTGTCTTATAAGAAAACTTTTAATCAACTTTTTTTGATTTTACTATATGTCATTAAAGCTTCTTTACGACCCTCATAGTAACCTAATAAGACTTCTTCTTTATCGTCTTTTGGATCAATTTTGACATCTTGTAAATCATAACCTGTTGCTAATGTTACTGCTCTTGAATGTTGATAATAAATTTCTTGTTCTTCATTATCACTTACAGCTTTTTGTAACATTCTACTATAACGATTGCTTATTTTCCGCCCAATTTTCTTTCCGTCTATCATTCCTTGCATATGTCCCTTTTTAAAACTTTGGTCATAATTTTTACCGTATTTTTTTGGAACATTTTCCATGCAATATGATTCGAATTCTTCAAATCTGTCTTGGTATTTGTTGATTTTTTTACTCATTTTGCTTCTCCTTTATAAAGATATTTACTATTATACCATATTAATTTACATAATTCAAGTACTGTTCTATTTTTTTCCGAGTTTTACTTTTATTTCTTTGTTTATCTTTCCTCTTATTATTTGTAGTGTAACTTCATCACTTGGTTTTTTTGTAAATATATATTCTCTTAAGTCATTTACTGTTGTTAAATCATTTCCGTCAATACTTGTTATGATGTCTCCTTCTTTTAAATCTGTTCGACTAGCAGGTCCATTTTTTATAATTTGATCAATATATACTCCTTTTTGTATTATTGTAGTTGTTTTTTTCAAATATTGTGCTGCTGTTCCATCATATGCATAAATTCCTAATGTTCCTTCTTCAAATGTTTCTTTTTCTTCAAAACCTTTTATAACATTTTTTATAACGTTTATTGGTATTGCAAATCCTATTCCTTCTGCTGATGTAATTTTTACAGTATTTATTCCTATCATTTCTCCTGTTGAATATATAAGTGGTCCTCCACTATTTCCTGGGTTTATTGTTGCATCTGTTTGTATTAAGTTAGACATATATGATGTTTTGTCAGCTTCTTCGATTTTTATAGTTCGATTTTTGGCACTTATTATTCCTGAAGTAACTGTTCTTCTAAACTCGTATCCTATTGGATTTCCTATTGCATATACTGTTTCACCTACTTTTATATTTTCTGAATCTCCTAGTGTTATACATGGTAAATTATCTGCTTTTATTTTTGTTAATGATAAATCTAAATCTGAATCACTCCATACTACTGTTCCTTCAAGATTTTGACCATCCTCTAAAGTTATGTAGCATTTACTATATTTACTTCCTGTTACATGTTCATTACTTAATATATATCCATTTGAAGTTACTAAAACACCGCTTCCTAGACCTAAATCTTCTTCTGTCGCTTCTGATAGTAAAGTTGACCCTGCATTTTTTAGTTTTGAAATTCCTACAACCTTTTTTGTTGTTTCTTCAATCATATCTGCAATACTTTGACTTTTTTTTGACGTACTTTCCACAGATTGTTCGCTCTGTGTGTATAAAGTTCTAGTTGCATTATATTCTGGTTGTTCAACTTCTATATTTTGATAAATTACAAATAATAAAATAAAAAAAACAAAAGCGAGCAAGGCTATTAAAACTTTTATTATCTTTTTTGAATCCTTATTTGCTTTTACTTTTTTTATTTGCTTCATTAGCTTCCTCCTAAAAAAATATTTAATAATATTTTTTCCAAATATACTTCTTTTAATCGTTGATATTAAACAATTTTCAAAATACATGCAATAAAAAAACGAGGGTATTTATTCTTCCTCGTTTTTTTTATTTGTTTATTATTTAATTAGCTGTTTTAATAAAGGCATATTTATTATTACCCTCTTGAACCATTTGTCTGTTATTTTTTTCACCAATTCCTAAAATAGCTTCTTTAAATTCATTCCCCTCTCTTACTTTTTCTCCATTTTCTATCATTTCTGTTGCATTCATAATTACATAATACCAATAGAAACCTCTACTCTTTCTTTCACGTTGTCTTGTTGATAGATTAAAAACACTTGGTGCATACATATATTTACCTTTTAAGATAGTTTCAATATTATTGCTTTTAGCTCTTCTTTCATATGTTCCATCAGCGTTAAATTTAATATAATTTCCCTCTGCTAATTTTCCATTTGTATCTAGCAATGTCCATGTTCCTAGAATTGGTATATCTTTGGATTTATTTTCTATTTTTGTTAATGCTTCTTTACATCCTTCTTCAAGTTCTTCGTCTGTCATTGTCTCTATTTCCGCATTTTCATCTCCTAGCTGTGCTACTGATATTATATTTCCTTTTTCATCAAATTCATATCTATCAAGTGAACTTATTGAATATGTATAATAATCTTCTAAACCTTCTATATCTTTATCTGTTACTTCTGAGAGATTTTCAGCTTGTACGCTTGTTTCTTTATTAGCTATTGGTATAGGTCCTCGTTCTTTACTTTCTTTTATTATTGTACTTAAAGTTCTTGTTGTATGTATTAATAACATAATTCCAAATACACTTATAATAATAATTATTATTGTTAACGGTTTTTTTATTTTCTTTTTCTCATTCATAATCTTTTCCCCTTTCTTTAAACGAAACTTTATGTTGCTTTCATTAAATACTCAAGTAGATTATGCTTTTTTTTTTGCCCTACAATAATAATTATACCATAAAATAGCAATTTTATCAAGTTTATGTATACTTGTTTTATAGCTTTTTTAACTCTTCATATCTTTTTATTTTATGTGTCGTAGTTTTTGCAAATTCTTCTGTTGTTAATGATATATGTTTAATTCTTTTATATATTGGTAAAGTTTTATTTAATTCTTTTATTTTTTCCCATACTTTTTCTTTGTATTCTTCTTCTGTTTTATCTTTTAGTTTTTCTTTATCATAGACTATTTTAGCACATAACATTGTATCTCTCTTATCTTTTTCTCTTTGATATACTAAACTTTCTATTACTCCTGATATTTTATTGATTTTTGCTTCTATTTCATCTGGATATACATTTTTACCGTTCTGGAGTACTATTACATCTTTTTTCCTTCCTGTAATAAATAAAAATCCGTCTTTATCTATATATCCATAATCTCCTGTATAAAACCATCCATCTTTTAAGACTTTTTTTGTTTCTTTTTCATTTTCATAATAACCTAGCATGACACTTGGTCCTTTTACAACTATTTCCCCTATTCCTTCATCATTTGTATTATCTATTTTTACTTCTAAGTTTGGTAAAACTGGACCAATTGAACCCGGCTTTTTGCGTTTGTCTGTTTCTGCTGATACTACTGGCGATGTTTCTGTTAGTCCATATCCTTGAATTTGTTCTATTCCGAAGTTAATGTATCCTAAAATTGTTTCTTTACTCATTGGTGCTGCACCATAAATAAATAATCTTAATTTTCCCCCAAATTGGTCCAATATCTGTTTGAATAGTTTTTTTCTTAGATCAATATGTACTTTTAGCAAAGCATTTGATACTTTTGTAACTGTTTTTATTAGCCTTGTTTTCCCTTGATCTTCTATTGATTTCATTATTTTTTTGTACATTGTTTCTAATACTAGTGGTACTGCTATAAATACTGAAACTTCATATTCTTTTAGGTTTTGTTGAATATATCTTAATCCATCTGAGAACGCAACTGTTACACCATAATAGAACCCAAATAAGAATGTAATTGTACATTCAAAAGTATGGTGTATTGGCAAAAATGATAATAAAGTATCTGTTTCATAGAATCTAATTATTGATGCTAATGCATTTATATTTGAACAAATATTTTTCTGTGACAACATTACTATTTTAGGTAAATTTGTTGTTCCTGACGTAAATAACATTATTGACATTTTTTCATTGTCAATTTCTATTTCATCATATGCTGTATTTCCTTTTTTTAATAATTTTTCTCCATCCTGTATTAATTTATCAAAATTTAATAATTCTTTATCTGATATTGCCTGCATGCATACAAGTGTTTTTAAATTTTTGTTTTTCTTTTGTAAATCTTTAAATAAATCTTTAAATTTTTTGTCAAAAAAGACTATTTCTGCTCCACTTCTTTTTACTAATGTTTCTATTTCATTATTAGGCAATGCTACATCTAATGGTGCAACTATTATATTGCTTGTTGTTATTGCTAAATAACTAACACACCATTGATAGCTATTTTTACCAATTATTATTGCTTTTTTCCCTTGTAATTTTAAGTCAATAAGCTTTGTTCCTAAACATTTTACACTTTTTACAACATCTTCATATGTTTTTTCAATATATTCAGGATTTTTTTGAGTATAATCTTTTTTGTATTTGTATGCTATTTTTTTTGAAAAATTTTTTTCTGCTCTTTTTAATAAATCTTTAAAATCTTGTATTTCATCAACATTTTCGTAAACAATTTTTTTACTTTTCTCTTCCATTATTTTCCCCCATTTTATTTTTCCTATTATTTTACTTACATTCTATATTATTTTTTATATAAAATCAATATTTTCTCTGATTACATTTGCATTATGTAAATTATTGTGTTATAATATATTTATCGTACTTTAAAAATCATATATATTCAATTCTGAATTAATTATTCAGAATTTTTCCAAAATACTTCATAGGAGGATAAAATGAACGACTTCTTAGTATTATTAGCTTTTCTACTATTTTTTGTCATTGTTTTAACATTAAAGATTTTAATTGAAGTTTTACCTGCAATTCCTGTCATATCTTATAAAAGATATCGTCGGTTAAGAGAAGAACTTTCTAAAACGCCTGATGGAAAACATATGTTAGAATTGTTAACCTCTACGCATCGTAAAACTTACTGTGCTGAAATTATTCTGTATTGCAAATATCATTTTAGATCTAATCATTACGTATTCTCACGTAATTTCAGAGATCACGATGCAGAATTGTATAAAAATGTAACAAAAGAGTTACATGATTGTGACTACGAATTGTTAGATGATTTTTATACAGTAATTATAAGAGAAGCAAACGGAAAATATATCAGAAATCATTTAATGGATGTTTATCACGACGATGATATTGTTGAAATTTTGGACAAAGAGAGGGACTAACCCTCTCTTTTTTGTATGTTTTCTATTTCATTATAATTATTTTCAATTATTTCTATAAATGTTTTTATAAGTTCTGGATCAAATTGCGTTCCAGCATTATTTTTTAATTCTTTTTTTACTTTTTCTATTGAAAGACTATTTCTATATGGTCTTTTTGTTGTCATTGCATCAAAGCTATCTGCTACTGTAATTATTCGTGCTAGATATGGAATTTCTTCACCTTTTAGTCCTTCTGGATATCCGCCTCCATCATAACGTTCATGATGATATAAAACTATTGGTATAATTTCTTCAAATATCTTTGATCTCGATAATATATGAGCTCCAATTGATGGATGGTTCTTTATTTGTTCATATTCCTCATCTGTCAATTTACCGTTTTTTAATAATATGTTGTCTGGTATTCCTATTTTTCCAATATCATGGAATAGTCCTCCTACTTTTAATGTTTTGAGCTCTGTTTCACTTAACCCTAATTTTTCACCAATTAAAACAGCATATGCGGATACTCTGTCTGAATGTCCTTTTGTATATTTATCTTTTACTTCAACTGTATATCTTAGTGTTTCTATACTTTCCATATAAGCCTGTTCTATTTGTTTATCTTTTTGTTTTATTTCTTTATTTTTTTCAATTGATTTTATTCCTGATTCAATCATATATAATAGTTGATCATATTTATCATTTTTTTCGTTTTTTTCATACAATCCTTGTATTTCATTTTTTCTAAGCATTTCAACTGGTGGCATTATTTCTTTATTTTCTGCTAACATTAAAACATATAAATCTTTATTATATTTTCTTATTTCATCTAATACTTGTCCACCATTAACTTGAGGCGTTATAGAATCTAATAGCATTAAGTCAAAGTGTTCCTTTTTTATTTTTTCAATTGCCTCCATGGGATCTGTGACCCCTATAAATGAATAACCTGAATTTCCTAAAAATGTTGATAAAGAATCTACTGTTCTTTTTTCATTATCTAATGCTATTATTTTATATGGACTTTTATCTTTTGGAGTTTCTTTGTGTTTGTTTTTTTCCATAAAGTAACCTCCTTCTATATGTTTTATACTTTCATTGATAATCCAACTTTTTGTCTTTCCATATCAATTTTTATTACTTTTACTTTTACAATATCTCCAACAGATACTACGTCAGATGGATTTTTTATGTATTTATCACTCATTTCTGAAATATGTACTAATCCATCATGTTTCACACCTATGTCTACAAATGCTCCAAAATCTATTACATTTCTTACAGTTCCGGTTAGTACCATTCCCTCTCTTAGGTCTTCTAATTTTAAGACATCACTTCTTAGTACAGGTTTTGGCATATCTTCACGAGGATCTCTTCCTGGCTTCGTTAATTCTTCTACTATATCTGTTAATGTCATCTCTCCTATTTCAAGTTCATTTGCCATTTTTGGAATATCTATAGTCTTTAATTTTGTTCTAATCTCTGTAAGTTTTTCTCTATTTGTTAAATCTTGTTTGTTAAAACCAATTTCTTTTAATAATTTTTCTGTTTGTTCATAGCTTTCTGGGTGAACTGCTGTTATGTCTAACGGATTTTTTCCATCTATTATTCTTAAAAATCCTGCACATTGTTCATATGCAACTTTTCCTAGTTTCGGTACTTTTAATAGTTCTTTTCTTTCTTTTAGTTTTCCATTTTTGTCTCTATATTTTACTATATTTTTGGCAATTGTCTTATTTATTCCTGATACATAAGATAGTAATGATGGTGTTGCTGTGTTTACATCTACTCCTACTTTGTTAACACTATCTTCTACTACTCCTGTTAGACTTTCTGCTAATTTTTTTTGATTAACATCATGTTGGTATTGACCTACCCCAATTGCTTTTGGATCAATTTTTACTAATTCTGCTAATGGATCTTGAAGTCTTCTTGCAATTGATATTGCCCCTCTTATTGATACATTTATGTCTGGATATTCTTCAGTTGCTAGTTTTGATGCTGAATATACTGATGCTCCCGCTTCACTAACTATTACATAATGTACTGGTCTAGATGCTTCTTTTATCATATCTGATACAAACATTTCTGATTCTCTTGAAGCTGTTCCGTTTCCTATTGCTATCATATCTATTTTATCTTTTTCTATTAATTTTAATAATTCTTTTTTAGCATTTTCTACGTCATTTTGAGGTGCTGTTGGATACACTGTTGTGTAATCTAAAACTTTTCCTGTTTCATCTATTACTGCTATTTTACATCCTGTTCTATATGCAGGGTCAAATCCCATTACAGTTTTTCCTTTTATTGGTGCTCCTAATAATAATTGTTTTGAATTTTTTCCAAATACTTTTATAGCTTGTTCTTCTGCTTTTTCTGTAAGATCTGAACGTATTTCTCTTTCAATTGATGGTTCAATTAATCTTTTAAAAGAATCTGCAATTGTTTCTTTTAACATTTCTGTAAATTGTGTTTCTTCTTTTACTATATCTTTTTCTATATATGTTAAAATTTTTTCTTCTGGTTTATTAATTTTTACTTTTAGAAAGTCTTCTTTTTCACCTCTATTTATTGCGAGTATTCTATGACTTGGAATGAATTTTATTGCTTCTGAATATTCATAATACATTTCATAATTTGATTTTTGTTCTTCATCAGCTGCTTTTGTTTCTATTGTTGCTTCTCTATAGCATTGTCTTTTTATTTCTTTTCTGTATTTTGCGTTATCTGAAATGTCTTCTGCTATAATATCTAATGCACCTTGTATGGCATCCTCAGCAGTTGCTACTACCTTATCTTTATTTTTTTTGTCTTCTTCTGACAATTTATCTATATTTATATATTCTTTGGCTATTTCATTTATATCTTTTGTTTCTGTTTGTTCCCATATTATTACTGCTAATGGTTCTAAACCTTTTGCTTTTGCAACTGTTGCTCTTGTTTTTTTCTTTTGTTTATATGGTCTATATATATCTTCTACTTCTGCAAGTGTTTTTGCAATTGCTACTGCTTGTAATATTTCGTCAGTTAGTTTTCCTTGTTCATCTATTGATTTTATTACTTCTTCTTTTCTTGTTTCTAAGTTCCTTAGGTATGCTAATCTTTCTCCTAAAACTCTTAATGTTTCGTCACTCAGACCTCCTGTTACTTCTTTTCTATAACGGGCGATGAATGGTATTGTGTTTCCTTCATCTATTAAGTTTATTGTATTTTCAACTTGCGTTGGTTTTACGCCTAATTCTGTTGCTATTGTGTTTGCTATTTTATTCATTTTTTGTCTCCTTTATATTTATTTATTTTGATTATATATTATCTCAATACTTTTTTCAAGAAAGTTGTGTTTTTTAACCACTTGACTTTTATGTAAATTAGCTGTATAATTTTTATATTAATTTTAATTTTTATAAAGGAGTATGTAATGATTAAATTAACTGGAGGAGTTTCAGGAATAGATCGGATTTGTTTTTCTAGTTTAGGTCATTCAGCTACTGCAATTAGTCAGCCAGATAATACAATTAGAGTTGAATATGATAAATTTAATTCTAAAAGCCCTTTTGATATATTACTTAACAAAAATATTTTAAAATTTATTTCATTTTTAGAATTTATTATTGTATTTGCTCACTTGTTAAAATCGATTTTTATTACTTCTATTAGCAACGTTACTATGTTGAATATTGTATACTTTGCACCTACAGCTTTATGGATAATACTTATGGTTTTACTTATTTCTACAATGTATAAATCTAAGTTATTACTTAAAAATCACGCAGCTGAGCATATGGTTATTAAGGCATATAATACTCTACATAGAGTTCCAACAATTAATGAAGCAAGGAAGTTTTCTCGGTTTACACCTAACTGCGGTATCAGTATTTATTCAGCTATTATAACTGGTCAACTTATTGGCTATTTCCTTTTTAGAGCTTTTGGTTATATAGTTCCAGAAATATTTTTAGTTATAATTCCAATTTTTTTATTTAATCGATTTCCCTTTTGTTTACTAGGTCTGTTCGGTCAGTTATTTACAACAGCTAAACCTGATAACTATAATATTTTTTTAGCGATAATTGCTTTAGAATCTTTAGAAAAAAGGGTTGGAATTTTTGGTGATACTCCTAATAGTATTAATGGCGTATTACGTAATAATAGTTTATAAAAAATAAGATGTCATAAAAATGACATCTTTATTTTTATATGTTATTTTTTAGTTCATCATAGAAACATGCTTGACTCATATTCAAATATAATCTTACTAAGGTAGTTAATATTCCGGCTTAATATTAATAATATAATTATTAAGTATGTGTTTTGTATTAAATTGCTTAAAAGTATAGGTAACACAGCCAAAATAGCCCAGCCTATGTGTGAAATTTGCAATACAAATAAATTTCCTTTATTACCTTTCATCATTTCTTTACTTTTCTGCACAGCTTCTTTTGCTGTTATTTCAGGTTCATCATATGAAATATTTATTGCATAAATATATGTTAATGTTTTTATGACAAATAATGTTAATCCTACAATAAGGAATATAAAAGCTAAACTTAATACTAAACTTAAAACTATTAATATAAAATTGGGGTCTATCATAAAAGTATTTCTTTCACTATTATATATTAATGATTGGGCAAATTTTAAAGATATTAAAAACATACTAAGTAAAATTATTGGCAAAATCATTTTTAACAATGTCCAAAAATAAACTTTTAGGCTTCTTGTAAAGTTTCCAAATCCTATTTTACAAAATTCAAATACTTTTATATCTTCTAGTCTTCTCATTTTCATAAAAGTAACAATTAGTCCATATTCTAAAGGGATTGTTATCAAACATACTAGAATTTCAAATATTATTAATAACAAATTATATAACATTGTACTGTTTTCTGGTAGATCTATTATATCTATCTTAGTTATTACTGCAAAACAACCTATTATTAAAGAATTTAAAAATAATATAAAAAAGCCTAATCCCCATTTTCCTCTTAAGGCTTTTCTAGCTAGCTTCCTTGTTTTTGTAGCCGTAATCATTTGTATTTTCCTCCTTTGCTTTTCTTTTGTTTGACATCTTTTAACAATTTTCGTTATTATTATATCATACATTTTAGATATACTCAATTTGGATATAAAAAAAGATGTCTTTATGACATCTCAGACTGTTGACAAAGTATTTTTGTTAACAGTCTTTCTTTTTAATAAAAAATGTAGTAAAATAAACTTGTCCG
>CANQQF010000037.1 GCA_947625985.1 uncultured Clostridia bacterium
TGGTAAATATACATCAATATACCCTTTTAAAAAGTCTATTGTTTCTTCATTCTCATATCCATTGGTATTATATATAACTGGAATTTTAAGTCCCTGCTTTTTTGCAATATCTAGTGCTTCAATTATATGATACACATATGATGTTGGCGTTACTAAGTTTATATTATTTGCACCCTTTTTTTGTTGCTCAATAAATATATTTGCTAATTGTTCTATACTTATTTCTTTTCCTTTTTGTTCTTGACTTATCTCATAGTTTTGGCAAAACATACAACTCAAATTACAATTACTAAAAAATATAGTTCCTGACCCATTTTTTCCACTTATACATGGTTCTTCAAAATAATGAAGTGATACTAAAGCAATTTTCACTTTAGCACCTGATTTACATCTTCCAAATTTTCCTTCTAATCTGTTTATTTTACAATTATGAGGACATAATGTGCAACTTTCTAATTTTTCTATCATTTACAACCTCTTTTTATGCAGATTTTTGTGATTCATCATAAGCTTTTCTTACAGCTTTTGCTAATTGATCTGCACATGACGTTCCTCTATATCCACATTGAATTCCACCTATTTTTTTTTCTATTTCTTCTACTGTCATACCTTCAACTAATCTAGGTAATGCTTGCAAATTTCCTGGACATCCTCCATCTAAAAATCTAACATTTTTTACTATATTTCCTTCTAAAGTAAATTTTATTCTTCCTGCACATGTATTTTCTGTCTCATATGTGTATTCCATTTATATTCACTCCTTTACTTATATTTCTATTTAAATTTTAATTATATTTATTATTTTTGTCAATATTAAAGTTTTTTATCAAAAATAAACAAGTAGTTTAATAAACTACTTGTTTGTTTTTGAAACTATTTTATAACAAATGCTCCATATGGTGGAACACACTGTTTATCACCACAAACTCCATTCAAACTGAACACTTTATTTGAAATATCTATATCTTCAATTTTTATTTGTTCAGGAGTTCTATTTACAACCATTGTTAATTCGCCTCTTTTATAAATAGCCTTTTTTTCATCAACACATACTAATTCAAAGTTGTCATTATCATAAAAATAACTTTTATATTCATTTCTAAATTTTCCCATCATACGATAAAAATCGTATTTTTTTTGATTGATATTTCCCCAAGGAAAAGTTTTTCTGTTAAATGGATCTTTATATCCTTCAACACCGGCTTCGTCTCCAGCAAAAATTACTGGTAATCCAGGAAGAGTATATTGCATAAATACTGCAAGTTCTTGTAGTTTATCTGCAAGTTCTCTTTTTTCCTCAGGAATTTCGTTATCATGTTCCCATTTTCTAAATTTGTATGTATCAAAATTACCGTTCGTATACCAATAATTATCTTGTTCCATATCCCAGACATTTTCAAAATTTGTTGATCCTTTCATAAAATCACCAACCAAAATATTTGGAATTCTAGGAATATCATGTGATGATAGAAATATTGGAGATACTGCCAATGCCTGATGTGGGTATAAATCATAAATACCTTTTACAGTTTTTCTAAATGTATTATAATCTCCCCATCTTATGTAGATATAAATTGCATTTGCAAACCGATAATTCATAACTCCATCTAGTTCATCTCCAAAGAAGAATTCTCTATGATCACCAACTATAGCATTTTTCCATACTTCGCCTAAGATATATTTTTTAAAGTGTTTTCTAATATGTTTTAATGTTTCATCTGGCAAGCTGTCTGCAACATCAAGTCTAATACCATCAACATATTGTACATATAACTCTAACCATCTTGTTAAATGTTTAATATATTTTTCATTATATTTATTAAACTCTATAAGATGTCTATATCCCCACCAACATCTAGGCTCATCATATTTGTGAATCCAATCATAGATTTCCGGATCTTCATGTAACATTCTATTTCTATCACTCGAGTGATTGAAAACAACGTCTATAATTAATGATATTCCTAATTTGTTTGCTTTTTCATGAAGTTCTTTAAGATCCTCCCATGTTCCAACCATTTCATCAACCTTTTCATAATCTTCTGTATCATAACGATTAGAAGAAGGGCTCTTAAAAATTGGTGTTAGATATATTGAATTTACACCTAAGGATTTAATATAAGGTAATCTTTCGATAATTCCCTTTAAGTTTCCACCATAAAACTGATCATTTCTGTAAGCACCATCGTCATCTGGCTTCCATTTAACATCACAATTCCAATCAACAATTTTCTTTTTTGTCTCTTCTGATGGGCTTTCGCAACAAAATGTATCTACAAAAATTTGATACATTATTCCTCCTTTAATACTATCTGGAGTTTTAAAAGATGAATGATATACGAATATTTCCCAATAGTTATAACCACTAGCATTTACTTCTGTTAAAACTGATGCATCTGTTTTTTCATCATATTGGATATATTTGTTTTTTCCATCTATTTTAAGCTGAATAACAAAAGTTCTGTATCCTGGAGAATTAAAAGTTACATTAGTTTCGAATATACTATAGTCATTGGTAGATCCAAATCCATTATATTCCATTCTATGTACTTTTTCTGCTCCTGTACTTTCTCCATATCTGTTGAATAAAACTTCTACATCTTTTACATAACCAAAGCTATTTGGTATCCGTAAGCTAATTGTTAGTTGTTCTCCTGTTTGTACAGGTGTTTTACTAGTTTTTACAATAATTTCATTATTTCTAATCATTTTGACAACCTCCTTAATTATAAGTCTTGGTTTTTTTCTAATTTGATTAATAATGTCAAATTATTGTACTACTTTTTTTTGGTTTTGTCAATTTTTATTAATAAACCATAGAAAATTTCTCCATCTGGTTTATTTTATTTTTTTCTTTTAAAAAACTCTTTTATTTTATTTATAATTTTATCAACAAATTTTTCTTTCTTATATTCAATTATTTGATTCTCTTGATTAAGAATCTTATCTTCTGAACTTAATTTTTCTTGATGCATTTTGTTATTTTTAAACAAGCTATCCAAATTATATTTTTTATTAAGTTCTTCTCTATATTTATTTTCATTTTCTTTCATTACTCCCAATAATTTTTCTCTTTTACTATTATCGGACCAGTATTTAATATATAAAAATGTTAAATACATTTCTGTTGTTTCAAGAAGTTCTTGATCTTCAAGCTTTTTACTATAATCTAATTGAAATTTATAATCTTTTGCTTTATTTTCCTTTATATATTTTTTTAATTTTTCTGGTATCTTTTCCATTAATGTTGAATGTAAAATATTAAAAATTTCATCCACTTCATATAATGTATTTTTATATTCTATATCTGTCATTTCTACATCTCCTTATTTTTGAATATCATTATTTTGATCTTTTGATTTTCCCATTAATCTATTTTTTAAATTATTTAAAAATTGGCTGAATTTTCCACTTTTTTGTCTTTCCGCAATAGACTCAATTTGATCTAATCCACTTCCTGTAAGTTGATCACTTTCTTTATTTTCTTTTTCTTCACTCAGTTCTTCTTTAATATCTTCAATTTCAACAACTGGCTCTTCTTCAACTATTGCTTTTTCCTCAACAATTGGTTCTTCTTCAACCATTGCTTTTTCTTCAACAATTGGTTCTTCTTCAACCATTGCTTTTTCCTCGATAATTGGTTCCTGCTTAATCGATTCTACACCTAATTCTTCTTCAATTGATTTTGTTTCTATAACTGGCTCTTGTTCGTTGATTTCATTTTCTAAAAAGTTATTATTTTCTATATTTTCCATATATTTTTCTATAACTTCTTCGGGTCTCATAACACTTCTTGTATCTATTAATATTCCATGATAATCTGCATATACTTCTTTTCCATCATCATAACTTATTTTTCTATATAATATTTCGCTTGCCGCATCTTCTAAACTCATATCTTGGTTTACAAATATTTCATGTTGATGATTATCCCAATTATTAAAATCTTCCATATATTGTTTTAAAATTTCTTCATTATTTCCCATTTCTGTATCAATTAATACTTCATTAAAGTATGTATAAACATCTCTACCCGTAGCACTTTTTATTTTATTCATTCTTTCAACAAGTTCCTTTAGTCCTTCACTATTTCCTTTTGTATTAGGTGAAATAAACAATTTTTTATTTTCTTTTTTTTCGTTATTCATGTGTTTCCTCCTAAGATTTTTATTTTAAAAACAATTTATATTATTTTTACTTATTTTACTTATTTTACTATACTTTATAGATATATTGGAGTTTTTATCTAAAATTTAATATTCTTGTAACATTTCTGCAATAAACTTACAATAAAAAAACAAAAGCCTATATAATTATCTGAAGCTTTTGTTCTGGTTATTTATGTTTTATAAGAAAAATATTACTATAAATACAATTACAATAAAGTTAAATATTAGTGTGCCACCAAATGCATAAGTTTTCAATATTCTGGTATCTTCGATTTGTTTATGTTCATTATATTATCTTTATGTATTTCCAAAAAATTACATTAACATAAAATCTATAAATTTTTAAATAATTTTTCATCTTTTACTTTCTTGTATAAAATGCTAGTTATTTGTATTTACAAAATAGTAGACTCTGCATTTTTATATTCTCCCTTTTTGTTTTGTTCGGTTGTAATTTTTTACTTTTCCATTTTTTTGCCAATTTTTTAATACTTCTGTTTTTTTCTTGTTTTCATTTTTTATTTATAAATCTTAAATCTTCACAATCTATTTTTCTTTCATATCCAATCTTTTCATATACATGATTACTTATACAAAAAATTTGTATAAAAATAAAAAAAATAATTGACTAAAAAAAAGTTATTATATATAATAATTGTAGTTTAAATAGAAGGGAGATTTAATATGGGAGTAGCATCATTAGTACTAGGAATAGTGTCACTAGTTATAGGATTTATTCCAGTTTGTGGATCTATAGCTTTTGTTCCAGCAATAGTCGGTTTTATTTTAGGAATCATAGACATAGTACAAAAAAATAAAAATAAAGAACCTAAAGGTATGTCAATAGCAGGTACTGTTCTATCAGCAATTGCAATTGTTGTAATTATTTGGTGGGTATTTATTGCAGCAGCAGGTGCTGCAGGAGCAGTAGCAGAGCTTGGCAATAATATAACATCAATCCAATGATAAAAGGAAAACATTTAAAAAATTACATATATATTAATAGAACAGCATTACTATTGTGTATATATGTAATTTTTTTTCCTATTATTTCTATTCCTATAAAAAAAATAATTCCTTCCTTTGGTAATTGTGCCTATCTAGCAATAACAGGTAAGCCATGTCCTTTATGTGGTGGTACAAGATATATTCAAAACTTAAATCAAGTATTTCATAACTGGCGTTATTTATTACATCCTTTTGGAATAATAGTGCTTTTCATTTTTTTTGAAATAATTTTTAGATTGATTATATTACATATATATATAAAGCGTAAAAAACAAAATTGTTTAGAATTAAATAAAAAATTAATAATAATAGATATAATTATTCATTTTATTGTATTTATAATTTTTACTATTTATGAAATTGCTTTTATTATTTATTCATAAATTAATAAAACAGGGGAAATTTATTCCTCTGTTTATTATTGTTTTTCTTTTAAAAACTCTTTCTAGTTATTAATATCATTATTTCCAGTTATTATTTATTTCTTCAGATAATGTAGTTACAAACATTATAATGTTTGCATATTCTTTTAACATTACATCATCTACAACATTTCTCCAACTATTTAATTCCATTGAATCAATTGTCTTAAACTTGAAAAATATCTCATTGTCTTTTATTGATATATCAAATTTAATTTTACTATTATAATAAAAATCCTCTATCATTTCTATTGACTTTTTAGAAATTTTTTCTGATATTTTATATCCATCCTCTGCTAAAATTATGAAATCTTTATAAAATTCTTTTGGCATCGTTGTAACCGTGTACTGTTTTTCCATAAAAAACACATTCTTTTTATCATTAGTTATTCTTATATTATTAAGTATATTTTTATCTATTCTTACTGCACAAAAAATACCTTCATTAGTTATACGTCTATATCTTCTTCTAATATTACCAGTAATCATTACTTCTCTGAAATCTGATATTGATATTATATATTTTTCTTTATATACTCCAATTATTTTATCTTCAAAATAAATTTCTTTTGACGGTGAAATTTTCGATAATAAAGTATTTTGGTATATATTTTCATCAAATTGTATATTGTTAAAATTTGCTTTTTTGTACATTTCTTCCCAGTTCATGTATGTATTCCACAATTTATATGTGTCTTTTGAAACTATTGAATTGTATTCATACCATTTTATATCATATTTCAGATTTCTTAAAAAATCATTATAAATATATTCTCTTATTATGTTTTTATTTTTTAGATAATTTTTATTAATATATTTCTTTATACAGGAAAAAGCTATTATCGTTGTAAATAATAAGACTATATATACTTTACATATTTTATCAATTAATATAGCTCCATTTTTGGATTCAATTATATAAGGTATATACACTAAAAATGGTATAGGAACTAATATTAAAATTAAAAAAAATATATTATATATGTTTTTTACAATTTGAACAATTCTCATTTTATTTTGAATGCTTTTTAATTCAATATCATCTTTCAAATTTCTTTTAAATTCATCTATAAGTTCATTTATATTTTCATCTGTTTTCATCTTTTTTATAATCATTCTTCTTTTTATTCTTTTAAATTTATATATATTATTATATATTAATAATAATATTATTATTGTTATTATTATCATAATTTCATTATTTTAACTCCTATTATACATTTTAATATATTTAGCTATTATTTTATCATAAAAAACAATAAACATCAAATTCAATTTTAAGATATTTTTGATAAACCAGAGGAAATCTCCTTTCTAATAAATTTCCTTTTTCTGTTTTTTTCTTGTTTTCATTTTTTATTTATAAATCTTAAATCTTCACAATCTATTTTTCTTTCATATCCAATCTTTTCATATACATGATTACTTATTGGATTTGTATCATCAGTATATAATACACAATATTCCGCTCCATTATTAAGTGCTTCTTCTGAAATTCTATATACCAAATTATACGCATAACCGTTATTTCTTTCTTCTTTTGGTGTATATACAGCACTGACACACTTTCCCTTTTTTATATCTCTTAGTAAAGCAGCTTGAGAAACTATTTTCCCTTTGTTTTCTAATACATAATAACCTCTTCTCATATATTCTTCAAATTTTTCTTCAGCTTTTTCATCAGTAATTTCTTCTTTTAATGCTTCTTTCATAAATTCTTTTAGATATTTTACTAGAGTTGGTTTGTCTGATAACCTAGCTTTTCTATATATTACATTTTTATTCATTTTAGATTTTATTATTTTCCTTAACAATAATATTCTCATTTCTGTTTGTACTTCATATTTTATATTTGCTTCCTTACAATAATATTTTGCAAACTTTCTAGCTAGTTCTTTATCTCCATTTACTCCTAATATATCTTTATCTAATTTGTATACTTCCTTTGCTGAAAATTCAAACAGTTCATCAGTTCTATTATTTGTAGGAGAATAAAATAACAAGTGCCAAGGCTTTCTATTTAAAATTATTAATTCTGTTTTGTTATTATTGGTAATTCTTGCTAATACCCATCCTTCTGTTCCTTTTTTTAATCCAGCTTCACAATTTCCCACCATTAAATTATTTAGCCATTCTTTTTCTTCAATTAAATTCATATTATCATCTATAAATTTCTTTACATTATCATATTTTTCAAATTTCATTCTAAATCCTCCTTATTTTTAATCAAAAAAGTCTTACAAAAAAATCTTTTAAAGACTCCTTTGCAAGACTAAGTTAATCTCACTTTTTCATTAATTACAAACAACCGAGGAACTAAACAAATAGCTCCCCGTTTGTTTTGAAATCAAGTTACTTATCAAGAAGTTCTGCAAAATATCCTATTACTCTTACTATTGCTTCTGAAAAGAGAACAATAAAAGTGAAACCACCTACTCCTAATATATATTCTGCAACTGTTCCAGAATATACAATCGTCTCATGCATAGGCAATTGACTTTCAAATCCTACAAGAAAGAACATATAAATCCAAAATGCAATTTGTCCTATCCGTGCCCACATCTTGATTTTTTGACTGATTTTCATAAAATTTTCCTCCTTACACTTGTTATACGAGAATTAATTTGTACATGCTATTTTTATCGCATAGCCACGAAAATCTAAGTAAATTATACCGCATTTTACATAAAAAATCAAATTTTTAAGTGTTTTTTTAATTTTTTGTAACTGTTTTTAATTCTATGAACAAGCCCTATATTTTTCTTTTTCTTTTATTAATTCTACTAATTTTTTTGCAGAGTCTTTATGTATTACTTTTTTTTGATTTTTGATTATTTCTTTTTGTAATTCTTTATCTTCTAATAATAATTTTGTATTTTCTATTATTTCATCAATTGTATTACATACAATACTCAAATGATTTTTAGAGAAAAACTTAGCATTATAATTTTCTACTCCTGGTATTGGCATAATATGCACCATAGGTTTATTTAAAACTGCTACTTCTGTACTTGTTAATCCCCCTGGTTTTGTTAAGACAACATCACTTTCTTTTATATAATCATTTATATTATTTACAAAGCCACGGACTATTAAGTTAGGATTCTTGATATTTAGCAACTTTTTCTCTAATTTTTTATTATTACCACAAAGGACAATTACATTGCAATCTATTTTTTCTAAAATTTTTTTTACAATATCTTTTACATTTCCAAATCCCATACTTCCCGAAGTGACTAGTACATTTGGCTTGTCCTTTTTTAAAAATAAAGTACATTCCTTTTTTTGAAAATTTGTAGATACTGGAATTCCAATTGGTAATAAAACTTTTTCTTCTATTCCTTTACTTATAAAATCTTTTTTTAATGATTTATGTGGAATCACAAAATAATTTGGATCCGTTTCGTTCCAAAAAGGAATGTATGTATAATCTGTTGCAACATTAATTAAATTTATATCATACCCGCATCTCTTTATATGAGTAATTGCCATTGATGGGAATAAATGAGAGCATATTACAATGTCGTAATTGTTTTTCTCAATAAATTCAATTATTTTATTTTTTGAAAGCATATTTAATCCATATACAGGACTAATAATTCCTACTTTATTATATGTTTCTCCAAGTTTATATACTTTTTTAAACACTTTTCCTTTTCCTCTTGTGGATTTCAGATATAAAGACTCTATTTTTTTAGATAGTTTCTTATCTATAATACTAAAATAATCTACAAAATCACACTCTATGTTATTTAAATTAAATTCACTTTGAATATATTTTCCACAAGAATTGTGTCCTCCTCCTGTATTACAAGATAGCACTAATACTTTCATCTAATCACTCCAACTATTATTAAACATATTATATAAATAATCTCTATTAAATGTTTTATCTAAAAA
>CANQQF010000038.1 GCA_947625985.1 uncultured Clostridia bacterium
ATTGATATGACTGATATATCTCTTGAAAAAGAAGAAAATATGCATAGATGTATTATATTAGCATATTTAACTTTTTTCATATGGATTTTTATGAACATATTATTGTTTAGTACTTTTGAATATAAGAGAGAACGGTATCTTATGAATAAAAAAGATAGTATAAAGCAAAGACGTAATTTTCATAATTCATAATTTAAAGAAAGAAGCTAAATGCTTCTTTTTTTGTTGTTAAAATGCGTAAAACACTTGAAAAAAGTCACAAAATTTGATATAATAGTGATAACTTGTTGGGTTTTGGACACTGGAAAATATAAAAAAAGGATGTATAAAATGGTAAAAGATAATGTAAAAACAGTGGAACTTTATTTGGATCCACAACAATATAGTGAAGAAGAGATAATATATAATGTAGAACAAGCTATTCGAGAATTTGCTAATAAAGATGTTAGACTTAATGTCGACATTAATGAATTTGGAGTGTATGTTGTAAGAATAGATTACATTGATAAAGACACATATTTTAATAAAATAAAATATAAAATAAGAGCAAACAGAAATCAAAGAATAAGTAAAAAATATACAGATAGAATTAAAGAAAGTATAAGAGTACCGGCAAACCAAATATTGATTGCACCAATAACAGAGAGTATACCAACATATGAAAAAAGAAAGTATGGGGAATATAAAGAAACAAAATTATATAGACCATATTAAAACAGAAAGGAAAATGTAAAATGAGAGAAAAAATTGCAAATATAAAAAAGGAATTCTTAGAAGAAATTAAGAAGGTAAAAAATGAACAAGAATTGATAGAAATAAAAACAAAAAATGTTGGTAAAAAAGGAACATTAACACAATTACTGAGAGGAATGGGGAAATTAGCACCAGAAGAAAGACCAATAGTAGGAAATCTCGTAAATGAATTGAGAGATGAAATCGAAAAAGTAGTAGAAAAAAAGAAAAAAGAGTTTAAACAAAAAGAATTACAAAGAAGGCTTGAAACTGAAAATATTGATGTGACTGAACCAAGTAAAAAAATAAAACTTGGATCATTACATCCAATAACAAAAGTAATAAAAGAGGTAGAAGAAGTATTTTTAGGAATGGGTTATGAAATTGCAGATGGACCAGAAATTGAAACAACTTATTACGTATTTGATCAATTGAATACTCCAGCGGATCATCCAGCTAGAGATTTGCAAGATACAATGTATATAACTGATGATGTAATTTTAAGAACTCAAACTTCTTCTGTACAAATAAGAACGATGGAAAATCAAAAGCCTCCTATAAAAATAATTTGTCCAGGAGCAGTATATCGTTCAGATACAGTAGATGCAACACATTCACCTGTGTTCCATCAAATTGAAGGATTAGTTGTAGACAAAAATATTTCAATGTCTGATCTAAAAGGTACTCTAGAGATGTTTGCTAAAAAATGTTTAGGAGAAAAAACGAAAATAAGATTTAGACCACATCATTTTCCATATACAGAGCCAAGTGCAGAGGCTGATGTGTCATGTTTTGTATGTGGAGGAAAAGGTTGTAGAGTATGTAAAGGAGAAGGATGGATTGAATTATTGGGATGTGGTATGGTACATCCTAAAGTACTTCAAAATTGTGGGATAGATCCAAATGAATATTCAGGTTTTGCTTTTGGCTTTGGAGTGGAAAGAATAGCAATGGCAAAATATGGAATAGATGATATGA
This sequence comes from uncultured Clostridia bacterium, assembly GCA_947625985.1. The sequence continues at coordinate 1,711 of CANQQF010000038.1, forward strand.
GATTACTGTTTGAAAATGATGTAAGATTTTTAAAACAATTTTAATAGAATAGAAATTAGTTAAGATTTTAATTAGTTAAGGAGTGTTGAATAATAATGGGATTATTTAGTAGAAGAAAATTAAATACAAAAAGGATATATTCATGGTCAGATGTACAAAGAATAGTAAAAGCAGGAGAAGATGAAGGATTTGTGTTTGAACAAATTGAAGGAAAATACTTTAGAGCAATGCCAGAAGAAGATGCACGTAAAGATATTGACGAAATTAAAGAATATAATAAAAATACAAAAAATGAGTTCTTTAATAGAATATCTGGAAATAATGAATATAAAAATATTAATCCAACAAGAGCTATTAATTATAAGGCAAATAGTACAGCTTATGATTATGACGAAGAAAGATAAAGTTAGGAGATAAATAATGAAAACTAGTGTAGAATGGTTAAAAGAATATAGTGATATCGATGTAAATGCAATTGAATTAGGTGACATATTAACAATGACTGGATCAAAAGTAGAAACAATAGAACAGCAAGGTAATGACATAAAAAATGTAGTTATAGGAAAAATAACAGAAATAAAACAACATCCGGATGCAAACAAGTTAGTAATAACAAAAGTGGATATTGGAACAGAAACTATACAAATTGTTACAGGTGCTAACAATATTAGAGTTGGAGATATTATACCTGTTGCAAAAGATGGAGCAGAATTACCAGGAAACGTAAAAATTAAAAAAAGTCAATTAAGAGGAATAGAATCTAATGGTATGATGTGCGCAGTTACAGAATTAGGGTTAGATATAGATGATTATCCAAATCAAATAGAAGATGGAATTATGATATTAGATAATAATAAATATGGGAAAAAACTTGGAAAAGATGTTGTTGAAGTTTTAGAACTAAAAGAAGATATTATAGATTTTGAAATAACTCCAAATAGACCAGATTGTTTATCAATAGAAGGGTTAGGTAGAGAAACTGCTGTTTCATTGAACAAGAAATTCAAGAATCCTAGAAAAAATATTGATGAAATGAAAGTTCATAATAAAAAAGAAATTGAAGGATTAACAGTTTCAATAGAAGCACCAGAATTATGTCATCGTTATATAGCAAGAGTTGCAAAAAATATTAAAATAGAACAATCACCAGAATGGATGAAACGCAGACTTAAAGCTTGTGGAGTTAGAAGTATAAATAATATAGTAGATATCACAAATTATGTTATGCTCGAAATGGGACAACCAATGCACGCGTTTGATATAAATTCAATTGAAGGAAAACACATTACAGTTAGAAGAGCCAAAGAAGGAGAAAAAATTACAACTTTGGATGAACAAGTAAGAGAATTGAATGCAAGCAATTTAGTTATAGCTGACGAGAAAAAACCAGTAGCAATAGCAGGTGTTATGGGAGGAGAAAATTCAGGAATCAATGATAATACAACAACAATAGTGTTTGAATCAGCTACATTTGATGGTGGCTCAGTAAGGAAAACAGCGAAAAAGGTTGGCTTAAGAACAGAAAGTTCATCTAGATTTGAAAAAGGATTATCAGCTGAAAATGCCTTAAGAGCAATTAATAGGGCTATGGAATTAGTTGAAATTTTAGGTGCAGGAACAGTAGTTGATGGAAAAATAGATGTATATCCAACAAAGCAAAAAATTAATAAAATAAAAATAGAGCCAGAAAAAATTAATAAACTTTTAGGAACTAATATTTCAAAGCAAGAAATGATAAAAACTTTTGAAAAGCTAGATATAAAAGTTGAAGGTAATATTGCAATTGCACCATATTTTAGAATGGATTTAGAACTCGTAAATGATTTAGCAGAAGAAGTTTTAAGATTTTATGGATATGATAAATTAGAAACAACATTAATAAAAGCTGATACGACAATTGGCTTGAGAACAAAGGAACAAAAAATACAAAATACAATTGAACATTACTTAGTAGATAGTGGGTTATCAGAAATTTATACATATGGTTTTATTCATGAGAAAGACTTAGAAAAATCAAATATTTCATCAAAAATGAATAAATATGCAATCACAGTAAAGAATCCATTAAGTGAAGATTATAAATTAATGAGACCATCTACAGTCCCAAGTATGATGCAAATTTTAGCAACGAATTTGAATAAAAAAAATCAAGAAGTTGGATTATTTGATATTTCTAGAGTTTATAAAAATATAGATAATAGAATAGAAAATGGAGAAGTCCCTCTTGAAGAAAAAATCTTAACTGTTGGTATGTATGGAAACAATATTGATTTCTATAGTTTAAAAGGAATAATGGAAAATATATTAGAATTAGTTGGAGTTAATAGATATGACATACAGAAAGAAACAACTAATAAATCATATCATCCAGGTAGATGTGCAAAATTAAAAGTTGGAATGGACGAAATCGCAGTATTAGGTGAAGTTCATCCAGAAGTACTAGATAATTATGGAATAAAAACAAGAGCATATTTAGCAGAATTAAATATAACAAAAATTGTTAAATACGCTAAACAAACGAAAAAATATACAGAAGTTCCAAAATTTCCAGCAATAGAAAGAGATATAGCTATTATTGTAGATAACCAAGTTGAAGTAGGACAAATAGAAAAAGTTATAGCCAAAAATGGTAAGAAATTCTTAGAAAGTATAAAACTATTTGATATATACCGCAGTGATAAATTAGGAAACAATAAGAAGAGTGTAGCATTTGCATTAAAATTTAGAGATAAAAAAAGAACGCTTCAGGATGAAGAAATCAATAATATTATGAAACAAATAATAGAAAGCCTTGAGAAAAATTTAAATGCAGAATTACGTAAATAATAATAAAAGTCTTAATAATGTTATTATGTTTTTGTAAATAAAATATAATCTTATTAAGACTTCTTTTTTTATTGACAAAATAGCTTTTTATTTGATAATATTATAAAGTAATAGAATGGAGGAGAAAATGATATATCCAAACATATATCTAAATAAAGTTGAAGATATAACTACAGAATTATTAAATGAAAATAAAATAAAAGCATTAATATTAGATGTAGATAATACACTAATAGATATAAATAAAAATTTATCTGATTCAATAGTAGATTGGGCGATGAATCTAAGAGGACATGGATATAAATTATATATTTTGTCAAATACTAATCATAAAGAAAAAGTAGAAACAGTAGCTGATAAATTGGGAATTCCATATGAAAATTTTGCAAAAAAACCATTTAAAGGTGGATTTATAAGAGTGCAAAAAAAGCTAAATGAAAACGTTGAAAACATTGCAGTAGTTGGAGATCAAATATTTACAGATGTAATTGGTGGAAATAGATGTAAAATGTATACTATTTTAGTAGATCCAATATATGAAAAAGATTATTGGTATACAGCATGGAAAAGACCACTAGAAAATGTCATAAAGAAAAAATTCATACAAAAGCAAAAGAATAGGAAAATATAAAATTAAGAGGAGAATAAATAAATGTATATTCAAGATGTACATATAGTTATATACATTGCTGTCGCAATTTTAGGGCTATTCGTAGGAAACTTTGTGAATTGGTGTATAAAAAGAATGTCTGAACAAGAACCAGTAATTTCAAAAGATATATTAACAGAAATGAAAAGAAATTTTAAACCAAATTATATAATAATGTTACTGGTGGCAATAATATATATTAGTTTAGTATATCTAAATGGAATAGAAAAAACGATTATTGCAAATCTTGATTTAGTAAAATACATGATAATAGCACCGGCATTAATAATAGTCTTTGTAATTGATTATAAACTACAAATAATTCCAAATAGATTAAATCTTACACTATTTGAAATCGGTATGGTTTTTGCATTTTTAGAGGGATTATCGAATGTTGCAATTTCAATAAATATGATATTAGGAATGTTTGCAGGAGCCGGAATATTTGTATTAATAACACTAATAGGTGGAATTGTTTATGGAAAAGAAGCTATGGGATTTGGAGATGTTAAACTAATGGGAGTGTTAGGTTTGTTTTTTGGATTATCCAATATCATAGCTATAACACTAATGTCATTTTTGATAGGAGCGATATTGAGTATATTTTTACTAGCAACTAAAATTAAAAAAACAGACGAATATATACCTTTTGGACCATTTATAGTATTAGCAACTTACATAAGCATGTATGTACCATTTACTATGATAAAAGATGTGTTAATGACAATATTTACACTGGGAATGTATAAATAAAAGAGAATAAATAGGGGTGAAATTTATGAATCAAAAAATACAGTGTTTAAGAAATAAAATGGCAAGTTTAGATTTACAAGGATTAATTATATCTAATCCAGTTAATATAAAATATTTAACTAGAATAGAAGCAGAAGGAATATTATTAATAACAAGAAAAGAAAATATTTATATTACTGATGGAAGGTACATAGAAGAATTGAATAGTCTATTAACTCTTTTTGATGAGGTAACAGTTTATGATGCAAAAGATTTATCAGCAGAAGATTATGAAAACTTCTTTATGTTTTGTGAAAATGTAGGGTTTGAGGAATACTATGTGACTTATGCAAAATACAAAGAGTATATAAGAAGATATAAAATAAACAATTTTGTAGAAACAGAACGTATAATAGAAAAGGAAAGATTAGTTAAAGATGATGATGAAATTGAATCTATAAAAAAAGCTTGTGATGTAACAGATTCATGTTTTAACTATATAATTAAATATATAAAGCCAGGAATGACAGAAAAACAAATTGCAAAAGAAATAAAAGATTATTATGATGTAAATGCAGAAGGAGAATCTTTTGATACAATAGTAGCATCTGGACCAAATTCTTCAAAACCACATGCAGTACCAACAGATAGAAAAATAGAAAAAAAAGATATAATAACAATAGATATGGGATGTAAAGTAGATGGATATTGTTCAGATATGACAAGAACAATATTTGTTGGAGAAGTTCCAGAAGAAATAAAGCCTATATATGACTTAGTTTTAAAAAATCAAGAGATAACTTTAAAGGAATATAAGGAAGGAGCTAACACAAGACTTCTTTCAAAAATGGTAATAAATGATTTAAAAATACATGGATATGATTTGATACATTCTTTAGGTCACGGAGTTGGATTAGAAATTCATGAAGCACCATATTTTTCAAATAGTAATGATGCAATCCTAAAAGAAAATATGGTTGTAACAAGTGAACCAGGAATATATATACCAGGAAAATTTGGAATAAGAATTGAAGATACATTACAAATAACTAAAGGTGGATGTATAAGTTTAACAAAATCTGAGAAAAATTATATTATAGTACAGTAAAATTAAAATAATAGTTAGAAATAAAAATTAAAAGAAATATATAAAATACAGTGAATAATTGATTTTTAATACTATTTATGGTATAATAAGTGATATTATTGGGAATTATAAATTGAAAGGAGAAATAATTATGGCAGCAGTATATTCAGCAGGAGATTTTAGAAATGGAACGACTTTTGAAATGGACGGAAATGTATATAGAGTAGTTGAATTTCAACATGTAAAACCAGGGAAAGGATCAGCTTTTGTTAGAACAAAAATAAAAAACGTAATTACAGGAGCAACATTAGAAAAAACATTTAATCCATCAGATAAATTTCCAGGTGCAGAAATTGAAAAACAAGTTATGCAATATTTATATAATGATGGTGGCTTATATTATTTTATGGACAATGTAACTTATGATCAAATTCCACTAAATGAAGAGCAATTAGGTGATTGCTTAAAATATTTAAAAGAAAACATGGAAGTTACAATACTTTCATTTAAAGGAAATATTTTTGCAGTTGAACCGCCAACATTTGTAGAATTAGAAGTTACATACACAGAGCCAGGTTTTAGTGGAAATACTACAACAACATCTGGAAAACCTGCAAAACTTGAGACAGGATTAGAAATCACAGTACCTTTATTTATTAATATAGGTGATATATTAAAAATAGATACACGTACATGTGAATATATTGAAAGAATATAGGAAATAATTAATGTACTTGAAAATGAACTAAAAAGATTTATTTTTCAAGTACATTAAAATTTTTTAGGAAGGGCGAGTGGATATGGCAAAGCAAATCAAAGAAGAATATAAAATTTTTATGAAAGACATTGAAAAAAATTTTAAAAATAAGGATGACTTAGAATATTTAAAGCAAAGAATACAAAAATTAATGGATAAGGTAATAAATGAATTAAACAACATCGAATTTAAACTTAATGAAAAGGAAGAAAGTATACAAGAGATTATGGATAAACAAGAAAAAATGGAGACTAAAGTTGAAAGAATACAAAAAGTTTTGGACAACATAGAAAATGATATATATGCAGATGAAGGATTTGACTTTGAGATTGTATGTCCATACTGTAATAATGATTTTATAATAGATGTTGATGAAAATAGTACAGAAGTTAAATGCCCAGAATGTAATAATATAATAGAATTAGATTGGTCAGGAAATGTAGAAGGAGAATGGGATATGGAAGATTATGAAGATTATGAAGGTTGTGATGGAAGTTGTTCAGAATGTCCAGGTTGTGATGACGTAAAATTATCTGATGAAGATGATGATATGTAGAGATATTACAATATAATTACAAAAGAATAACATTATGATGACATCCTCAGAAAAATATTGATATTAAAGATATTAATTGATAAAATAATATCAAGTAAATATCAAAAAAGGAGGAGCCACAAATGAGAGATGAAAAGGGAATAACTTTGATATCACTTGTAGTTACTATAATACTTTTATTGATATTGTCAGCTATTACTATAGGAATGTTAACAGGTGAAAATGGTGTGTTAAATGAAGCAACAAAAGCGAACGTGGCTACTAGTGAAGCAGATGTAAAAGAAAAAATCCAACTAGAAATGCTAGGAAGCTGTAATATAGATGGAACAGTAAATTTTACAGAGCTAAAAAATAACTTAGAGAAGAATTTGGGAGTAACAAATATAACTGAAAGTGTTGGAGTGAAATTACAGTTCGAGTTAGATGGATATGAAATAGAAGTTAATATAGATGGTGTTATAACAGTTACTGAAAAATAGATTACTATAAAATATAGGTTATAATATATAAAAAGAACACAAATTCATTATAAGGATATTGTGTTCTTTTTTATTGTGTAAAAATAAATTTATTTAAAATTATAAAAATAGGTTGCATAATTTACAAAAAACATGTATAATAATTAACAGTTGAAATTTTATAGGGGTATAGTGTTAATGGTAGCACATCGGTCTCCAAAACCGCCTGTGAGGGTTCGAATCCTTCTACCCCTGCCAAAAAAAAACATACAAAACGCTAAAACGGATTTTGTATGTTTTATATTTATTAAAGTAGTAAATTTATAATAGTAATGCAAATAAGGCCCACAAAAACTTGCCTACACAAATTTAAATAAAATTGTAGGAAAGTGTAGTATTATTGAATTAATAAATTTTTAAATCATCTTAGGAAATCCTCAGATAATTTTCTTAATTCAT
>CANQQF010000039.1 GCA_947625985.1 uncultured Clostridia bacterium
AACAATTTGTCCCAATCTAAAGTTCCATCATTATTATAACATCCTAAAATTTCAGCTTGAACTTTTTCTTTAATTTTAGATTTTTTATTATTAATTTTAGATGATATAACTTGGTTTAATACTCCATTCTCACCTATTACAAAATTAATTGAAAAAGAAGCCAAAATTATTAATAATAATGATATTACTAATAAACCAACAAACGTTATTCCACGTTGATTTCTATGCATTAATTTTCCTCCTCTTTAGTTCTTTATTTTTTACTTATATTAAAGTCATAAGCATTTGCACAATCATAAGTTGCACCAGAATTAAGTTGTGTACTCTCTCCAGGTTCTAATTTATTTATAAATCCATCTATTGTTATTATTTTTTTTTGATTTTTATCTAAAATATCTATTTTTATTGCATATCCTCCTTGTTTTGTTGTAGATGTATTTGTTATAGTTCCTATTAATTCTGAAACATTATCTTTTTCAGACAGTTGAATGTGTGTAATTTCTAGTCCTTCTATTTTCTTAGTTTCATGTAGTTTAGTACTTTTATTTATTTTTGTTCCATCTTCTAATATTGTTACAAACTCTTCTTGAGGTTCACTACTTTGTTCTGTACTTTCATTTGGATTTTTATTGTTTGTAAATATTATTATTAAAGCTATAATTAAAATTATTATAATTAATAATATTGTTAACTTTTTTCTTTTATCTGTCATTATTAACTCCTCTTTATTAATTCTTGATATTATAATAGCATACTTTTTTATTACTCTCAAGTGAAAAAATGTATAAAAAAAGGAAGAGTTTTTTAAAGTTCTCTTCTTCCTTCTAATGCTTTGGTTAATGTTATTTCATCTGTATATTCTAAATCTCCTCCAACTGGAATTCCATGTGCTATTCGTGTTACACGTATACCCATTGGTTTAATCAATTTAGATAAATACATTGCTGTTGCTTCACCTTCAACTCTTGGGTTTGTAGCTAGTATTACTTCTTTAACTTGTCCATCCATTAATCTTGTTAATAGTTCTTTTATTTTTATATCATCAGGTCCTATCCCATTCATTGGTGATATTGAACCATGTAATACATGATAAACACCTTTAAATTCGTGTGTTTTTTCCATAGCAATTACGTCTCTTACATCTTCTACAACACATATTGAAGTTGGATCTCTTTTAGCATTTGAACATATTGGACATGGATCAACATCTGTTATATTAAAACACTTGCTACAATATTTTAAGTTCTTTTTAGCATTTACAATTGATTGTATAAATTCATTTGTTTCTTCTTCTGGAGCATTTAAAATATAGAAAGCAAGCCTAGCAGCAGTTTTATTTCCAATGCTAGGTAGTTTTTCAAAACTTTCTATTAATTTTTCAATCGATGGTGAATAATATGACATTTCTACTCATTCCTTTACATTAAACCAGGTATGTTAAATTTTCCCATTTGTCTAGATTGTTCTTCATCTACTTGTTTCATTGCATCATTGATACATGTTAAAATTAAATCTTGTAGCATTTCTACATCATCTGGATCTACTACATCTTTTTGTATTTCAATATTTTTTAATTTTTTTTCTCCAGATACTGTTGCCTTGATTGCTCCTCCACCTGCTGTTGCACTAAATTCTTTACTTGCTAATTCTACTTGAGTTTGTTCCATATCTGCTTGCATTTTTTTGGCTTCTTTCATTAAATTGTTTAAATTCATTCCTCCAGGGAAACCTCCACCTGGAAATCCTCCTCTTTTTGACATTTCAATTCCTCCTTAATTAATCTATTATATTAAAGGGTATATCATTCCCTTCTGCAATTTTCTGTATTTCATTATCATCTTGTGTATTATTTGTTGCTGGTTGACCTTCTATATATTTGATATTCATTGTTTTCCCTAGTGTAATTGAAACTAAATCTGATATTTCTCTTATATTTTCCTGTTTTTCCAAAACAGTTTTTCCGAATGGGGTTAATGGTTTAGAAAAGTATATTCCTACTGTCATGTCGTTTATTTCCTTAGCTTTAGTTCCAACTAAATTTGAACATAACACCATTTTTCCTCTTGACTTTAATTCACTAACTACATGTGTCCAAAAATCTCCCTTGTTACTATTTTTTATATTTGTAGTTATCTGCTTTGGCGCTTGTTGTGGTATTTGATTTTTTCTTGGTGTTTGATTTGATTGTTGCTGTCTTGGTGTTTGAATTTGGACTGTCTGTGCAGATACTTGTTTTCCGCTTCTTAAATATTTTTCTATTCTTTCTACTCTAGTTTCTAAATTTTTGCTTTTTGATAAATTTTCATCACATAATTTAATTATTCCCGCTTGGAACATAATTGTTTTTTGTGTAGAGTTCTTTATATCTCTTTCTAATTCTGATAATTCATATATAATGTCTACTAATTTTTGTTTATCTATATTTTCGGAGATTTGTTTAATTTCTTTTTTTTCTTCTTCATTATATATTTCTAATTTTCCTGATGTTTTATATACTAAAATATCTTTATTATATTTTATAATTTCCCAAATAAAGTTATTTAAGTCTTTTCCTTCTTCTAACACTTCTTCTATTGTTGTCAATGCATCTTCTACATTATATTGTATAATTGCTTTTGTTATTGCATTAATATGTGTTATTTTAGGAATTCCAGCTAGTTCTTTTACTTTGTCACTATCTATTTTGTTTTCTCCATCTTGCACGCATCTTTCTAATATAGATAATGCATCTCTCATTGCTCCTTCTGCAAGTACTGCAATTATATTTAATGCATCTTCTGTATATTCTATATTGCTTTCATTACATACAATTTGTAATCTTCTTTTTATATCACTATTTGGTATTTTTCTAAAGTCAAATCTCTGGCATCTTGAAAGAATGGTTGCTGGTAATTTTTGAGGTTCAGTTGTCGCTAATATGAATTTCACATGCTCTGGTGGTTCTTCCAATGTTTTTAATAATGCATTAAAAGCTCCTGTAGATAACATATGAACTTCATCTATTATATATACTCTATATTTTGCTTTTGTTGGTAAAAAATTTACTTCTTCCCTTATACTTCGTATATCTTCTACACTATTATTTGAGGCTGCATCCATTTCTACAATGTCTGTTAATGATCCAGAAATAGCGGATTTGCAAATTTCACATTCATTGCATGGTTCACCATCTTTAGGATTTAAACAATTTATTGCTCTAGCTAATATTTTTGCTGTTGATGTTTTACCAGTTCCTCTACTTCCATTTAACAAATATGCATGGCCGACTCTATCAGCTATTATTTGATTTTTTAGTGTTTGCGTTATATGATCTTGACCTACCATTTCTGAAAAAGTTTTAGGTCTAAATGTTCTATAAAGAGCTGTGTACCCCATATTTTCACATCCTCTTTCGTTATATAATATTTAAGTTTGATTTCTCTATGGAAAGTAAATTCCACATAGAGGGGTTCTACTTATTGCTGCTTCCTTCCGGACCTGACAAGATTCATAGTTCTCTATTGGTTTTACTCTCCATAGAAAAATCAAACTTAGACTTTATTATTATATATCAATTTCTTTTAAAAATCAACTTATTTACATCAATTATTTCTCCTGATACTGTTCCTTGATCTACTACTCCATTTATTGGAACTTCTGTTTCTACAGTTGTGCTAAATGTTTTTCCTGATACTAAACGTATTTGCATATCAAATTTTATTTGTATTTTTAATTCCTCTTCTTTTATTCCTGCTTTATTTAGAAGTTGATTATAGTTTATTTCATCATCATTTGAAGAATATCTTGCAAGATTATTATTTGCTACTCTAAAATATATTAAATCTCCTTGATTTGACATTTGCATTGATTTTACTTTTGATTCTGGTGAACCTATATATTCTAATTTTTCTACTTCATTTTCTTTTGAATTCTTCAATAAGTCTTTATCTGAATTTTCTTCTGGTTTATATATTTTGATTGTACCTTTTTCTGCTTTTTTATTCGTTTCGAAATTTTCTATTAATACTGATTCAATTGCTTCTTGCGTTCTTCCTTTATAACTGTTATTTTTTTCTATATATAAATAAAAATCATTGTTTTGACCCACATTTAAATTCCATCTATTTGTTGCTTGCTCCTCAGGAGTAAGTCCTTCAATTTCTTCTCCATATACAGAACTTATAACATTAATTTTAGAAACTTCAAATGGCATTTCTTTTTCGCCTTCTTGTTCATACTTTTCAATAGTTGTATATGCAAAAGCAATTAAGATTAGAATAATTGTTGCAATAATACATAGATGAAAAGCCCTTGTTTTTATTATTTTTCGTAACCATATTCTAAGTTTCTTCATTTTACACTCCTTACTGTTTTATCTTGCATCTTCAGTTTTTATTTTAGATTGTTTTAGCTTAATATCTCCTAATTCCTTACTCTTATTTGAATTAGCCTCTTTTTTTATTTCTTCAATATTATTATGTATTAAAGAGTATGTATCCACTTCTTCTAAATATTTACCATCTCTATTTACAAGCTTTAATATCTGACCAAATCTCAAAACTCCATCGTTGTCTCTATATGCTGAATATTCATTTCCATCACTTGACTTAAAGTTTTGTTCTACCTTTTTATTATCAAATACATCTGAGCTTGTATTTTTATCCATTCCTGTTGAAAGTCCAGTTGGAATATTTACTCTATTTTCTTTTGAAAACATATTTTGTGATATTTGTGGATGTTTTTTACACTTTCCGTCACTTCCTATATATACCATTTCGTATGATTCTTGTCCATTTTCTACACTTGAAACTAAATATGTATTTCCATAATTTGTTACTTGCCCTGTATTATTTCTATTAACAACTGGCATTTCTTTAATTTGTGTTATATCTGCTATTTCCTTGTTGTTACCTAAATAATCTTGGATTGATTTGCTTGCAATTGCTTGTTCTATATCTTTGCGAGTAATTTTTGTACTTTCTCCAATATAGCCCTCCTCTTTGAATTCTATATTTTCTTCATTATTTAAATTTATTGTGTTTTCTAGTTTTCCTGTTTCTCTAGAAAGTTTTCCATCACCTATTCTTATAAGCTCTCCATTTTCGTCTTTTGAAAAATATTCATATACTGGTGCCCATTTTTTTGGATATGTATATGAAGAACTAGGTAATATTTCTGATTTCAATACATATATAGTTCCCAAATTTTTATCTGATACTGTAAAATTATCAACTTGTTCAACTTCCATTAAATTCTTTTTCCATTCTCTTGTATCTTCTAGACCTGCCCTTTTTCTTTGTGCACCTGGTGATAACCATGCAGTTCCATTTTTTATGTATGGATTGTAAAGTTTTGTGCTATCCCCTAAGTTTTGCATTTCTGATTTAGCAACTAATTTCCCTATATTTTCGTCTTCTAATACTTGTATGTATTCATTTTCAAGTACTTCTATTAATGGTGTGTCTTTACTTTTTTGTACACTTCTATCAAATATTTGTGCCATCTCACCTGTGTTAATTTCAACACGTGATTCTTCAGCTGGCTCTTTTATGTCTTGTTTTTCTATTTGCTCATATTTTTTTCCTGTTGCTTTTCGTCTATTTACTTCCAACTGAGCCAATTGTTTTAGTGATTCAAGTTTTCTTGGAATACTTTCAGGAAACGCTGGCTTTTTTGTAAAGAATGTTTTTACTTTATTAATGAATGATTGATGTTTAATTGCCTTTGAAAAATCTTCAAAGTTATTATTAAGAAATTTGTTTCCATTTTTATGTGCCTCTAAATTATCGATTAGCGCATCTATCAACACTTCTTTATAAGGATAAATTTTTGCTGTTTTTATAAGACTTTCTGGAGATAATCTACTAACCAAGTCATCAAACATTCTACTATCTTGTATTTCTATTAATATTTTCTTTTTTTGTGCATTATTTGCATTATAATATGAATCTATTAAATTCTCCAATTCATTGTCTTCTGACTTTTTATTTTCTTCTTGTTTTGATTCTATCGGTTCTTCAAGCTTTTTTTCTTGATTTTCTAATTGTTTTTCTCTAGCTTGTATATCATCTATAAATCCTTGCATTATTTTATTACGTAAGTCAAAACTTTTTGTGTTTACCTCTCTGTTTTTATTTTTTCCATTTTCTATCAGTTGTTGTCTTCTATTATTGTTTTTTTCTATATCTTTTGTAATAATCTCTATTACATATTTACTTCCTTCTTTGTCTTTATCTCTTTCAATTCTATCTCTTAACATTTGTATATATTTTTGTTCATCAAAATTTATACTCTGTGAATTATCGTTATATGATTTTGTTGATAAATATTTAGTTACTTCTTTTGCTGAAGACATATCTATATCTTCCAATTTTGTATATGCTGAACCATCTTTTCCATAAATATTTTTAATCATATTTAATTCTGTATGATTAAAACTTTTTAGTTTAGATTTTGGATATTTAGATAATTCTTTTGCTAACTTTTCTAGTCGTGCTTTCCTTTCTTCAATGACTTTTTTAGTTTCTTCCTCTGCCTTTACCATGTCTGTTGTATCTATATTTTCTTCATCGTGTAAAAGATCTTCACCTATTTTTATTTTGTCTATTCTATAGTTTTGTTTTGGAATAATTTCTGCTATCCATTCATCTCCTGAAAATCCATTATTATAATGAGACTTTAAAACTTCTGTAATCCATGGTATATGAAGGTTTTCAATACCTTTTGATTCTATTTCATATATAATTCCAACAGCAGGAATTTTAATTAAGTCTTCTCTTGATCCAACAACTATTTTTTTGTCTATAGCTGTTCCATCTGTAATTTCTAGTCTTCCATAGGCATCTTCTACCATCCTTCTATTATCAGACATGTAAACTCCATACTCATTTCCATCTCCGACTGTTTTTCTTCCCTGTTCATCTATTAACGGTTCATTAGGCGGTTTCATGTCATAACCAGAAAATTTAAAATTTTTTAGCATATTATAATCTAATTTTACACCTCTATACAGTTTTTCAGGTACTTCTTTACTCATCTATTTTCTCCTTTTTCTTAAGTTTTTTTATTTCCCTTAAAACTTTAAAAAAATCTTTTAGAATTTTCTCACACTCTTCTTGCATTATTCCTTTTTTTATTTCAACTTTATGATTAAAAGTAAAATCTTCAAATAGGTTTAGTACAGAACCTGCAGCTCCTGTTTTTTCATCTGATGTTCCTATGTATAATTTTTTTATTCTTGAATTTATTATTGCTCCTGCACACATTGCACAGGGCTCTAATGTTACATACATTTCGCAATCTAGCAATCTCCATGATTCTAGCTTTTTACTAGCTTTTTGAATTGCTAATATTTCTGCATGTTTCGTTGTATCAAATTTTGTTTCTTTTTGATTATAAGCTCTTGCTATTATTTTTCCATCTTTAACTATAACACAACCTACTGGAACCTCTAAAATGTCTGCTGCTTTTCTAGCCTCTTTTAGAGCTTCTTTCATAAATATTTCTTCCATGTATTCTCCTATTCAAAATCAAACAAATCTACAAACATTTCATTATTTATTTTTTCCTCTTTAAGTATCTTTATATTTCCTTTGTAAAATTCTTCCAAACTTATTTTATTTCCATCAAAATATAGAATTCCATCTTGTATCTCTTTTAAATTTTCGTAATCTGAATGTCTTTTACATTCGATTTCTCTTTCTTCCATTTTATTGTTTCCCATATGGATATTTTTTCTTTTTAAAAAGTATGTTGTCATTACATTTTTTATTATTTTTGAACGAAATTTTAAATAAGAATTTATTTTTTCATTTTTTATTGAAAAGCATTTTCCATGCCAAAAAACTTTCAAATTTCTATTTAAATTATTAAAATAGTCAAAAAAGAGTTGAGAAAAAAGTGCTATTACCTCATTACTTCTATTGCATTTTTCTTTATCCAAGTCTTCTATCAAAGCCATTGGATTATTAAAAATAAAGCTTACTTCATCTGAACCAAAGATAGAATAACAGTGGTATTTCTCTGTAAAGTATTTGACTGTTTTTTCTAGTTGATTTATAAAAGTACCTTCAATATTATTTAATAAATCTAAATTTTTATTTTTTGTAACATCTTTTCCATCAAATCGTATAACTAGAGGATTTTTTATGCTAAGTCTCATATTATACTTATTTTGTATTTGAAAAAAGTAACTTTGCCACATTTGTTTACACCTTTTTATAAAAAATTAAATTTAGTAGAGAACTTTCGCTCTCTACTGTATACAATAACTAATTAAAATTAGTTCTAAAATTCAATTCGTGAATTATGTTTCAATACATAAATTGTATACGCTTTAATTTTACCATAAATTTGTTATTTATTGCAAGCTTACATTTTGTATTTTGTTTACATAAGTAGTTGATTTTTTACTGCTTTTGTGTTATAATTATTATAATACAAATTTATTTATTTTAATTTCAAAATCCTACAATTGTAGGTAGAAAGCGAGATTTTACATGAAATCATCAAGCAGGTCTTTTAAGAAAAACTGCACTACTGGAACTTACTGGTTACGGAGCACACTGACAGCCTATCATCGTAAAGGCTATACATTTGAACAAATGTTAGCAGAGGCTAAAGAAATATTAGCTGGTGAAGGTTACAGTGAAGATTATTTACGGAATCAGTGGTCTTGCTGGTTTGGTGATGATTAGCTTTTTCCCTAGCAGGTTTCAAAAACCTACTAGGGTCTTTTCTTTTTATAATATGTTTTCTACTAACTTCTGTATTATCGTCAACAAAAAAAGCAGTAATATACTGCTTTTTTAAATTATAATATTTATTTTATCTCTAGCCTTTTTATTTTTAATTTTTATTATATATTGTGGTGTGCCCAGAGGGACTC
>CANQQF010000040.1 GCA_947625985.1 uncultured Clostridia bacterium
ATTACTCTTTTGTGTAGATTAGTTTCAAGATTTTTAAGTTTCTCGTTCTCATCCTCTGTTATCTTCTTAGCAGGAATACCTGTCCAAGTTGCAATAACTTCAGCAATATTTTCATCTGTTATATTTGTTACAGATTTAGTATTCTTATTTTGCCATTTTTTTTGTTCTTTTTCATATTTATCTTTTAATTCTTTTTCTTTATCTCTTAATTTTGCAGCTTTTTCAAATTTTTGAGTACGTACGGCTTCTTCCTTATCTTTTTCAACTTCATCTATTTTAGATTGTATTTCTTTTAAAGATTCTGGCTCTGTATAAGTTTTTAATCTTGCTCTTGAAGCAGCTTCATCTATTAAGTCTATTGCCTTATCTGGTAAAAATCTATCATTAATATATCTAGTTGACATTTTTACTGCCGCTTCAATAGCTTCGTCAGTAATTTTAACATTATGGTGTGCCTCATATTTGTCTCTAATTCCTTTTAAGATAGTAATTGTATCTTTTTCTGTAGGCTCATCAACATTAACTGGACTGAATCTTCTTTCTAATGCTGCATCTTTTTCAATGTATTTACGATACTCATTAATTGTTGTTGCACCTACTAATTGAATTTCTCCTCTTGCAAGAAGTGGTTTTAAAATATTTGCAGCATCTATTGCACCTTCAGCTGCCCCAGCTCCTACTATAGTATGAATTTCATCTATAAATAAAATAACATCTCCGGCTTTTTTTACTTCATTTAGAGCCTTCTTTATTCTTTCTTCAAAATCACCTCTATATTTTGCACCAGCAACCATTCCAGTAATATCCATTGTTACAACTCTTTTATTCTTTAATATCTCTGGGACATCTCCTGATTCTACCTTTTGTGCCAAACCTTCAACAATTGCAGTTTTACCAACACCTGGTTCACCTATCAAACATGGATTATTTTTAGTTCTTCTAGATAAAATTTGTATTACTCTTGCAATTTCATCATTTCTTCCTACAATTGGATCAAGTTTACCTTCAGCTGCTTTTTTTGTTAAATCTTCTCCAAACTGGTTTAATGTTTGTGTACTATTATAACTTCCTTTTCCTTTAGTTTTTTTACCGCTTTCTTCTTTTCCAGCTCCTACTATATCCTCTCCTTCATTAATTACTCTTATTATTTCATTATATAATTTAGCAATATTAACATTTAAATCCAATAAAATTCTAGCTGCAATACTATCTCCTTCTCTTAAAGTTGCGATTAATAGATGTTCTGTTCCAATATAGTTATATCCAAGTTTTCTAGCTTCTATAAATGCTATTTCTATAACTCTTTTTGTACGTGGAGTAAATCCTAATGTTTCTTCAATTGGATTATCTCTACCTACAAATTTTTCTATTTCGTCAACAATAGCTTCAGGTGTTATGTCTTGATTTTCTAATACTTTTGAAGCCACACCATTTCCTTCTTCTGCTAAGCCATACAAAATATGTTCTGTACCTATATAACTATGTCCTAATTCAATTGCTAAATCATTAGCAATATCTATTGCTTTTTTTGCTCTACTTGTAAAACTATATGTCATAATTATCCCTCCTTTATGATTTGTTTTATAATCTCAGCTCTCTTTACATCTCTTTTCATTTTATCTAATTGTTCTCCACAATATTTCTGTAAATTTGCTGATTTTGTATATAAATATAATTTCATTACTTTTAAATCTGTAAGTTCTGGTAATATTCCAATATCTGTTCCAAGCTTAATATCTGAAAGTAAACTATTTACCTCTCTAGAAGTTATTTTTCTACAATTTGCTAAAACTCCATAACTTCTATATACCTTGTCCTCTAATTCTATACTATTTTCTTCAAGCTTCTTCCTTGCTTCTCTTTCTTGATTAATTATTTTTTCTGCTACAACATGTATATTTGTAACAATTTCTTCTTCAGTAATTCCTAATGTTTTTTGATTAGATATTTCATAAATATCTCCACTTTCTACTTTTGTATTAATACCAAAACTGCTTACTACTTCTAAAACTTTTCTAACATTTCTTGTTTTTGATAATCCTGGAAGATATAATCTTATACTTGCATTTAATCCTGTTCCTATATTATTAAATCCTCTTGTTAAATATCCATATTTTTTGCTCACAGAATATTCTAATATTTCCCCTATTTTTGTATCAACCTCTTTTGCAAGTTGTAATGCATTTTTCAGTTCTAATCCACAAGTAAATATTTGTATATTCAAATGATTTTCTCCATTTATTTCTATACATATATTTTCATCATCATTAATTAGAATTGATCCTATATTTCTTTTTTGTTTAGCAAATTCATTACAAATTAATCCTTTTTCTACTAAACTCTGTATAGTTAAATCATCCATATCTCTTAATCTAAGAAATTTTAAATTATAACCTATATTATACAAATTATCTTTTATTTTATTTTCTAAATTTTCTATTTGTCCTGGATTTTCTAATTCAAATGGAAAACCATTTACATTTCTTGCAAGTTTTATTTTTGAACTAAATGCGACATCAGACTTGTCACCACTTTGTAAATACCAATTCATATTAAATTCCTCCTATTTCTTTTCATATTTTGCAATTTCGTCCCTGAATTTTGCTGCATCTTCATATTTCTCTTCTTGTACAGCTTTTTTTAGTTTTTCTTTTAATTCTTCTAATTTATTTTTAGGTTCTTGTTTTTTTGTTTTATTAGCAGGATTACTATTTACTTTATGTTCTGTTACTTTTCCTAAGCGTCCAACATGCTTTGTGCTTCCCTGGATTTTTCTAATAATTGGATCTAGGCGACTTTCAAAAGTATCATAGCAATTTGCACATCCAAATTTTCCTGTGTTTAAAATATCTTCAAAAGTATTTCCACAGCTTTTACATTTTATATCTTTTACCGTATCAATCATTGGCATAAAATCAGAACCTTGAAATTCTTCTAACATTCCTGCAAAGAAACTAGAAAAATCTATTGGCATACTGAAGTCCATTGAGTCTATACCTAACTCTCTACTACATTCCTCACAAAGGTTTAGTTCTCTTTTCCTTCCATTTATATTTTCACTATATCTAACTGTTGCTTCTCTTTTATTACAATTGTCGCATTTCATAAAAATCCCTCCTTTAATAAATATAAATTAATAATTAACTTATGTTTAATAACATATTTTTAAATATTCTTGCTCGTACTTCATCTTTTAAATCATTAGGTAATTTCAACACCTTATCATTTGTCGCAACTTTTAAAAGTTTAGCTTCGGTTTCATTAATGATAGAATATGAAAGTAAGTCGCTAATTAGAATTTCCACATCACTATTTGATAAAGTCTTTCCTATATTATTTATTATATGCATAATATATTCTTCGTGCTTAGTTGCGATTTTTCTAATTCGAATACTTCCTCCACCACCACGTCTGCTTTCTACATAATATCCTTGAGATGGTTTAAATCTAGTAGATATTACATAATTTATTTGTGATGGTACGCAATTAAAATGTTCTGCAAGCTCATTACGTTGAATTTCAATATAGTTATTATCTACATCTTCAAACATCTCCTTTATAAATTCTTCAATAATATCTGATACTCTCATATTCTCATCTCCTTTTTTGTCTTTGACTTTCTTTGACTTTCAATAATATTATACTCCTTTTATTTTTGTTTTCAATTGTCATTTTTTATCATTTTTAATCATCTTATTTGTTTTTTAATTATATACTTTTTGTTTTACTATATTTTTCTAACTTTATCTTTAATTTTCTTCATTTTTTTTACTTTTTCTTTTTTTAGTCATTTTATTTAATTCCTCTGCCCTTCTTTTTTGTTCATCAGGTTCAATCCATAAAAAGTATTCAGGCACAAAATTATTCTTTCCTCTATATTTCTTATCTCCCATAATCGACTCTCCATTTCTTTTAATTAATATAGATATATATATCCCCATTTTTATAAATTTTATTCATTTTTTGCAAATAATAATAAATAAATTAACAAAATTGTTCAATTATGTCAACTAATCCTTTATTTTTTAACCATTTTATGGTATAATAAATATGGAGTTGAATTTTGAGGGGGAATTTTTATGTGGCAATATTGGTTAATAGCTAGTGGTTTATTTTTTATAGCAGAGATTATTACAATCGGTTTCTTAATCTTTTGGTTAGGAATAGGTGCTTTAATAGCAATGGTAGTAAGCTTTTTTACAGACAATTTAATTATTCAAACTACTGTATTTGTTATATCTTCAGCTATTCTAATCTGTGCAACTAGACCGCTTGTAAATAAATTTTCTAAAAACCAAAAAACAATAAAAACAAATGTTGACGCAATTATCGGAAAAGTTGGAATTGTTACTAAAAAAATAGACTCAATAAATTCAACAGGTCAAGTTAAAGTTGAAGGTGAAACTTGGTCTGCAATGAGTGAAAAAAACGAAAATATTGAAGTGGGAACCCAAATTTATGTAAGTGATATAAAAGGAGTAAAAGCGGTGGTTACTCCAAAAAACTAAAGATAAAAAAATTAAGATAATAAAAGGAGGAGATTATTATGGGATTTTTATTATTTTTATTAGTTATTATATTAATTATAGCATTTGCTTCAATTAAAATTGTCAAACAATCTGAAGTTTATATAATTGAAAGATTAGGTAAATTTAGTAAAGTTGCTGATGCTGGTTTAACTCTAATTATTCCATTTATTGATAGAGTTAGAAGTGTCGTAAGCTTAAAACAACAAACAATGGACATTCCACCACAAAGCGTTATCACAAAAGATAATGTTACAATCACAATTGATACTGTTGTTTTCTATCAAATAACAGATCCAGCAAAAGCAGTATATGAAATTCAAAGCTTGAAAAAAGGTATTGAGTATTTAGCTATTACCACAATTCGTGATATTATTGGTAAAATGAATTTGGATGAAACATTTAGTTCAAGAGATGGAATAAATGATAAACTACGTATAGCACTTGATGAAGCTACAGATAGATGGGGATGTAAAATTGATAGAGTTGAAATAAAAGATATTACACCACCTGCTGATGTACGTGATGCAATGGAAAAAGAGATGAATGCAGAAAGAAATAAAAGAGCAATGATTCTTGAGTCTGAAGCTAAAAGACAATCTGAAATCACTATTGCAGAAGGTAAAAAACAAGCAGCTATTCTTGAAGCCGAAGCTGATAAAGAATCTAAAATCAGAAGAGCTACTGGTGAGGCTCAAGCTATCAAAGAAGTTGCAGAAGCAAAAGCTAAAGAAATTTCAATGGTATATAATGCAATTAAAGATTCTAATCCTGATGATAGATTAGTACAATTAAAATCTCTAGAAGCTCTTGAAAAAGTTGCTGATGGAGAAGCCAATAAAGTATTTATACCTTTTGAAGCAACTAAAGCTCTTGGAAGCCTAGGAGCTATTAAAGAAGTTATGAGTGACAACAACAAAAACAAACAAAAATCTAGAAAAAAGCCAGAAACAAATAATAATAAACCAGAACCAGAAACAGAAGCAGACAATGAAAATGAATAAAATTAAAACCTAACTAAAATATTTAGTTAGGTTTTAATTTTCGCTCCATCTTACTAATCTTATATCTTTATATTTATCTAACACTTCTTTATATTTAGAATATTCTTGCTCCCATAATTCATTAGGTATTTTTTCAAATGCATTAAAAACTTTTTCAGCCTGTTTCAAATAAATAATTTGTTCTTGTGATGACATATTTTCATATTGTTTAGCAAAAATGTATAATTTGTCCAATAATTGGTTTGCTTCAACAAAAGACCAAAAATCTTTTACTTTTATACCTGCTAATCTTATTTGTAATACAGCATACGCAGCTAATACGAATATTACAAATACCAGAACATATATTATAATTAAAACTGGCATTATTTTCACCTCTTTTGTTTATTATCTATACTTTTTTATTATAACATAACCGTTTTTTTTTTGCAAATAGATTTCTTTTATGATATACTGTTAAAAATATTTTTAGGTAGGTGTTATTATTGGAAACAAATAACAAATTTAAAGCCACAAAAAAAGCAGGCATTTTAGGCATTGGGGGAAATATATTTTTATTAATTATAAAAGCTTTAATAGGTTTTGCAAGCAAAAGTCAAGCTATGATTGCCGATAGTGTAAACAGTGCAGGAGATATCTTTGCTTCCCTAATGACATTTATAGGTAATAAAATTTCAAGTGTACCACAAGATGATGATCACAATTTTGGTCATGGCAAAGCTGAATATATTTTTTCAATGTTTATAAGTATTTCAATGATAGTAGCCTCATCAAAACTACTTTATGATTCAATATATACACTAATTAAAGGTTCTAAAATAGTTTTTTCTTGGTTCTTAGTAGCAGTTTGCTTACTAACAATTATTACAAAATTAGCACTATATATATATACAAAAATTCAGCAAAAAAAATTTAATAGCATTTTACTTAAAGCCAATATGAAAGATCATCGTAATGATTGTTTCATAACAACTTTTACTTTAATCTCTGTTTTACTTTCTTTAAAAGGTATTACATGGTTTGATAGTGTAGTTGGAATTGGAATTTCATTATGGATTTTTTATACAGGGGTTACTATTTTCATTGAAAGTTATAATGTATTAATGGATATATCTATTGATAAAGAAACAACAGAAAAAATCACCCATATAATTAATAATCATAATGAAGTAAAAAAAATAAATACAATAGCTTCTGTACCCACTGGATCTAAATATATTGTATTTATAACTATTTCAGTTGATGGGAATATGACTACTTTTGATAGTCATCATTTAGCAGATACTATTGAACAAGAAGTAACTAAACTAGATAGAGTTTATAGAACAATAGCACATGTAGAACCAGTATAAAAAAGACTTGATTTAAATCAAGTCTTTTTTTAATATTTGGGGCTTTGGTTTCCTCTTACTCTTTGTCCATCTTCTCTCTCTGTAGCTTCTTTCTCTATATCTTCATTTACTTTTTCAAATATTTTTTTTGCATCATTTGAATTATATTTTTCTCCAACTTTTATTCCGTTTTTTTCAAGAGCGATAAGTATTTTATCTTTTACCATTTCTCTATTAAATTCTTCAGCTGACTTTTCATCATCTTTTAACATTAATTCAGCTGCCTTGTCAATAAATTTTTCATCTATAACAACTTTAGTATTTTCACCTTCTATATGTTTATCATGATCAATATATCTTTCTGGGTGTGAATGTGATTTATCTGGTTTTCCATTAATATCTTCCCATGTTTTATCCTTACAATCTTTACCATGTTCATCATTATGTCCTCTTGATTCATTATTTGCTTCATCACTGCTATATTGTCCTTCGTATTGTCCAATTACTGATTCTTTTTCTTCCCTGTTAGCTTCAAATGCATCATTTCTTCCTCTAATTTGAACAGAAGCAAATTCTCTTGAACCTCTTTCTTCTTTTCCCGCATACATAGCAATATCTCCATGTTCTTTCATACTTATTTGAATAACTTTACCATCAGGTGTTGTCAAAACTGTTGCTCCATCATTTTTAGTATTATCATTTGCATAACTTGCTCTTCCATCATTTTCAGCTTGGGCATCTCCTCTTTCAGTCGCATTAGAATTAGTACCATGTGCTACACTTTGTTCTATATTAACAAATTCTTTAAGCGGTCTAATATTTCCATAATTATCAATTAAAACTAGGTCATATCTAGAAGAAATATTATCATACCTCTTTCCGTTTTTATCTTTCATTTCATTCATATCTGTAGCTTCTATTACACCAACTTTTTTAAACTCGTTTGGTATATTTCCACCTAACCAATTTCTTAATGTTTTTATACCATTAACAGATTCATTTAAATCAGATTCTTCATGAATATATACATCTTTGATTGTTGTTTCTTCTTGTCTTTCCGGCTCTAATTCTTCTTCCTTTTCTTCTCTATCTTTTTCTTCATCTTCTCTTTCATCTATAATTTCTTCATCATATAATTCTTCGTCTAATTCATATAGTGCTGCTCTTTCTATCTCGCCTAATTCATTTTCCTTTGCATATTTATCTAATTGGTCATTTATTCTTGTAATCTCTGCTTCTTCTTTAATTTCTTCATCAGATAAAGCATTTAATTGATCTTTAATTTGACTTAGTACCTCATTTTCAATTGTATTCTCCTTAAATTGAATTTTATCTTCTCTCATTTTTGGATCAATCATTCCTATTTTTGGGT
>CANQQF010000041.1 GCA_947625985.1 uncultured Clostridia bacterium
AAAGAAAGACAAATTTCGACATTTTTAGAATGTAAAAAAACATTTTTTGGAAAAGTAAAATACTATTTTAAATATAGCAAAAAGAAATCAGCTAAAAATAAACAAGAAGAAATTCAAGATAATAATCAGCAAATTAAGCAGCAAGAATCAATAAAGATGAAACAACATCCTAAAGTAAAAAAATACAGAAAAGTTATAATAAAAAATAATTATACAATAGAGGAATTAGTAAGAGAATTTAAAGATTATGACAAAATAGAAACGAAAATGAAAAATCTTCTTATGGATATAAATGCAATAAAATTAAAAAATAAGAATATGAGAAAAAAGATAGAAAATGCTACATCATTTATACAGGAAATAGATAATCATAAAAAAAGTATTTTTGAATTTTGGAAATATAGTAATAAAGATGAAGTTGCTCAACTTGCAGAAGGAGAAGCGGAAGAAGTCAATATAATAAAAAAGGTTAAAAAAGTATTCGATTATGAAGAAGATTTAGAAAAATTTGGAGAAAAGTTAGATACACTACAAAGAAGATTTTTATCTAATGAAGAAATGAATAGTATTTATATTACTTCAACAAGTCAATTGGGAATTTTAAATAGAATAAAAAACAATAGAGTTTTACCTAAAGATATAGAATTGAGTTTAAAACAAATTAAACAAGAACAACGTAATGATAATGAATCATCACATGAGGAAGATTTTGATGTATTTGGTGGATTAATGGACACTAAGATAAGAGAAATTAATAGTAAACGTCATAGAGAAACACCAAAAAATAAATATAGAATTTTGGAAGTAAATAAAAATAGTAAACAGATAGGATATAAATTAACATTAGAAAGAGTTGTTGAAAGTATAAATAGAGCCTTAGAAAAGGTTGAAATTGATGAAGAAATTATAGTATATAAAGCAGTTCCAAATGGAAGGATAAGATTTAATGATTTTAATTTGTTTGACCTAAATCCTAAAGCAGAATTACAAAGAGCTTTTTCAGAGTTTAAATCAAAGGTTTCTTTGTATAAGATTACCTTAAAAAAAGGAGCTAAAGTAATTGGATTTACAAATTCCATTTTCTATGATAATCAATATAAAACATTACCTGTAGGAATGGATCTTGACACCCGTATATTGGTAAATACAGACAAATTAGAGATTGAAGAAATTGATAGAGATATTTTTAAAATGATAAAATTTGATGACGAGAAGAATGACTTCACTGGTGTAACAATTAGATCTGTAAATGTAATTAATTGTGAGCAAAAAGAAGATGATGAAGATACATAAAAAGAGAAT
Source organism: uncultured Clostridia bacterium (assembly GCA_947625985.1). The sequence continues at coordinate 1,303 of CANQQF010000041.1, forward strand.
AAAATCCTTTGTAGAAGGATTTTATTCTCTTTTTTGGCATGACATAACAAAGTTTAAATTTCCAACAGCTTTGTTTACCAAATCCATGCTCTTTTAAATTTTTCCAACCATTTTATGTTATCGAAAATTTTAATGTCATCCAACCATTTCCATTTAAGAAATTGTAAATAGTCAACAGATACAGCTGGATATCCCGCATATATAGGGAAAAACATTATAAATGTTATAAAGACTATAGATAACAATATATATATTGGAATTTTTGAATTTATTTTTTCACACAGTAAATTCATAGTTGCAACTATAGCAAGTATTGCAAAAGGTAGTGTAGGAAAATAATGATATAAGAACATTATTCTATTTATTCTTGTGTAAGGAACGATGCTACTTAAAATTGCAATTACTATGAACCAATAATTCATTTTGCGTTTGAAGATTCCCGAAAATAGTGTAATTAACATGCATGGTACAGAAAACCAGAATATTATTGGATTTCCTAAAAGTACAATTCGTGATTTTAGATTATTAACATCTCCTGTATAAAATAATAATGATTTTCCGGTTATTGGCCATGTGTACCATTCTGATGAATAAGGATGTGTTGCATGTAAACCATTGTGATAGTTAAACATACCTACTTGCCAGTTTATAAATCCTTTGACATTTTCAATTGAGCCAGTAATAAAGAATGGAATATATGATAATATATATATTGTAAAAGGTATAACTATAAAGAATAGTATACAATAAGCTATTGTAACTGTATTTTCTATTTTCCATTTTCTATTATTTATAACTTCTATAATCAAGTTTGAAAAGAAGATTATAGCTAAACCTATTGCTAAAAATGCTCCAGACCATTTTATTGCTATAGAAAATCCCATAAATAACCCTGAGAAAAATAAGGACCATAAGCGCTTTCGCAGAGGAAGATTAGGATTTGAAACATATTTATACATAAATAAGTATTCAAGTATTATAAACAAAACTAAATAACTATCTGTAGTTCCAATTCTGGTTTGTACAAAATGCATTCCATCAAGTGCCATTAATAAAGCAGCTAAAACACCGTATCTAGTTTTTTTAAACATCATTTTAGCGAAAATATACATTATAGGTATCATTAATATTCCAGCAATATTACCTAACATTCTATATCCAAATGGTGTCATTCCAAAAATTGCTATAGGTATAGACATTATTAATTTACCTAAAGGTGGGTGTGTCCATTCATAGGCTTTTATGCCATGTAAATGTTCGTAAGCTGTCCTAGGAAAATATACTTCATCAAAATATGAAGAGTTCATAAAGCTTATTTTCTCAGGTATTGTGTCTTGTTCATCTATTAGTGATTTTGAATTTTCATCTAAATATTGTGGAGTTATTAAATTATTATTTTCATCATAAAATCCGATTTCACCTATATATGCATTAGAATCATTTGAAAAAATTTTTACATATTTGTAAGTACTATTCAGTTTATTAGAATCGTACCAATGATAAACACTTTTTGGAGTTAAAGTAAAATAAGAATCAGTGTAATTTATATTATCATTAGAAAATGATATTATATATGTTCCACATTGGTTTCCAGTATAATATCTTATGTGTGATAGTTGAACATTTTTAGGCATTCTAAAAACTGCACTAGAATTTTTAGAAGTTGTAACCCAAAATGTTTGAGGATTTTTAAAGCTTCCTAAATTTATAAATGATACTATAGCGTATATTAATGTTATTACTAACATTATAATTTTATCTTTTTTTGTTATTAACTTCGAAGTAGATTTTTCTTCACTTTTTACTAATTGTGTATTGTCATTATTTTTGGATTTATCTTTAATACTATTTGAGTTTTTTATTTCTCTTGGGTTTTCAGATTTTTTTTCTTTCATATGTACCTCACTCTTTTTAAATTAAATTCCAAAAATATTATATAAATATATTTTTGGTATTACTTTTTTCTTACTTATTTAAGACTTTTTATTAATTCAGTAATCTTTGCAATACTTCGCCATGTGTTAGGATTAACTTGTGTAGGTTGAATTTCTACATTAAATTCTTCTTCCAAAGTAGTGATTAATTCTAGAAATGCTAAAGAATCAAGTATTTCGTTTTCAAGTAAATCTATATCTTTATTTTCTTTTAGATTATTATACCCTGTTAGATTTATAATAATTTCTATAATTTTTTCTTCCATTTAGAATTCCTCCAAAAGCTTTTTTTCATCACATTTTCCATTTTTATTTAGTGGAAAGCTATTTATAATTTTTATTTTAGGGCACATATATTCTGGAATTTTCTTTTTCAAGTCACATTTAATTTGTAATTCACTTTTGTATATATTTTCTTTTAGTGTTACAAATGCTATAATGTTTAAAACTTTGTTATCTTTATTTTTTTTAGTTATAGCGATAGCTTTATCAATATAATTTAGTTTTTGTAAATTTTTTTCAATATCTGCAAGTTCTATTCTATATCCTTTAAATTTTATTTGTTTATCTTTTCTTGCTTTATAATATAAAATGTTGTTTTTTATATATCCTAAATCTCCAGTCATATATGCCTTTATACCATTATACTGAATAAAAGAGTTGTTTTGTATATTTCCCAAATATCCATCTGCAACGCTTTCTCCTGTAATTAATATTTCTCCGATTTTTCCATCTTCAATTAGATTTTTATTTTCATCTATAATATATATACTTACATCTTGTTTTGGAACTCCTACAGGTATATCTTCATCATTATTTATGTAATGGTTTATATTATGACTTGTAACTGCAAAAGTACATTCTGTTGGTCCATAACTATTAATTATTTTTATATCGTTAAATCTTGAGTATAGCTTATTTATAGTTGATTTTAATAGTTTTTCTCCACAAAATAAAATTGTGTGTAAATTAGGCATTAAATCTTTACCAAATGATTTATCTAAAAGTAACAAGTCTACAAATGATGGTGTGGCAATCATAAGATTAGCATTGCTTTTGTTTAGTTGTTTAAAAATTTTATTAAAATCTAATATATTATCATTGCTTATAATAAAATGTTCACTTTTACTTACTAAACTTAAATATAAATCTGCTACAGACAAATCAAAAGAAAAATTTGCTTGATTAATTATAACACCTTTATTTATTTTTGTTATATCTTTTAGCCAATTTATACAAGAGTCTAAATTTTTATATGTTACTTTTACACCTTTAGGAACTCCTGTACTTCCTGATGTGAAAATAATATAATAAATGTCATTTGGTTTTAAAAAAATATCATTTATTTCATCATAGTTTTCCTTATTCATTATTTCATAAATTTTTTCTTTTGAAACATTTTTTCCAATACTTAATAATGGATTTACTTGTTTTATAATTTGTTCTGCTCTTTGATTAGGTATACTTTCATCTATTGGAACATAAGTTATTCCGGCTAAAGAACAAGCAACAAATGTTGCTTTCATATACATTTCTTTATGTCCATATACAACAACAGGTCTTTTTTCTTTGTTTTTCTTTAACAAAAAGTGATATATATTACATACAAATTTATATAATTGTTTATAAGAATAACTTTCGTTATTTACTGTATAGGCTTTATCACTTGATTTTTCTTTTAATATTTTTAATATATCATCTAAGATCATATTTACACCCTAATTTCATCTTTTGGTATTAAATCATAATCATACATAACTTTTGAATGATTGTCCAATATTAATTCTTTTTTTATTTCTTGATTTGTTTTTTTATCAGTAATTATTTTATAGACTTTACTATTCCTATAAAAAACGCTATCTTCATCTTTTGCATAATGGCTATCTTCTTCTACAATTTTATATTTTTCAGTTAGTGGAACTTTACTTCTAATCTCTCCATAGAGAAAAGTATCATCTAACCACACTCTTATTTGAATTGGGGTTTCAGTTGTATTTTTGAATCTATAGTCTAATGCTTTATAACTAATTGATGTTCCTGTACCAAAAGGTACTCTTCTTTTTACATCTGGAAATAATGCATCTGAATGATGATGTAACTCTGTAACTGTAAGAGGTGTATGTAATACAAGCCAATGAATCATATTAGCTAATTGACATAGCCCACCGACCTATACCTTTTTTCATTTGACTATTACTAATTACTAACCCTTCCAGATAACCTTTTCTTTTTGTAGCATTTCCTACTAAATTCCAAAATGAAAATTCTTCTCCTGGATACACAATAATTCCATCTATTTTTTTACTTGCTAATTGTAAGTTTTTTACCTTGTTTTTTTGTAACTGCATATCTACACCATGTAATTTTCTAAGTAAAACTTTTATATCACCTTTCCAAATATATTCAAAATTTTCTTTGTTTTTAGTTTTAGCAAATGTCTTACCGTTTTTAAGATCTATTAAATCTTTTTTTTTCGCTTCTTTGAATAATGATATTTTATAAAAAATTGGTCCATATTCACAAAATAATTTTCTTTTTTTATGCCCCATTTTATTTTTCCTTTTTCTATATTAATATATAACATTCGACAATTTTTATTCTAACATTATTATTTTAGAATTGCAATAAGGAGAGCAGTTTTTAATGTTAATATAAAGTTAGTTAAGTAATAATTATTCTGAAACAAAAAAGAAATTGAAGAATGTGATTCTTCAACTTCTTATAAAAAATTAGTTTGTGAAAATTAATTTTGGTGCCAACGACATAGTTATTTACAATTCGTCAGCTCTCTTGGCGATTGATACATATATCAATCAATTTATTAAATTATATCATATTTTTGATAAAATACAATAGCTAAAATAATATTGTTGAAAAAGGCAAATATTTATATATTTTGTTGTATTTTATAAAAAATATGATATAATTAGCTAAAAAGGAGGTAACAAAATGGCAAGATGTCCGAATTGTGGAGCCCCTATGCAAGGAAATGAATGTTTATATTGTCATTATATAGAACAGGAACCACAAAATAATATTTCAGGTAATGTAGTTATAAATCAGGTATATACTCAACCACAAGAAACAAATATGAAGTATACGAGTAATGTGTCTTCTAAAAATAAGATGGTTGCCTTATTATTATGTATATTTTTGGGATATTTTGGTATCCATCAATTTTATGTAGGAAAAACAGGAATGGGAATATTATACTTCTTTACGATGGGATTATTTGGTTTCGGTTGGATTATTGATATTATTTTAATTTTATGTGGCTCATTTAAAGATAGTAATAATTTACCTATAAAACAATAAGGAGGTAAACTTATGGGATGGATTAAAAATCAATTTTTGGATGTTATTGAATATATTGATGAATCAAATAAGATCTTAGTTCATAAATATAATGATAGACCATCAAATGAAATAAAACAAGGAGCAAAAGCAATAATAAGAGAAGGACAATGTGGTGTTTTTGTAAAAGGTGGGCAAATAGCAGACATTTGGAGACCAGGTACATATAAATTAAACACAGAAAATTTACCAGTCTTGTCATCTATTATGGCTATTCCGTATCTATTTAATTCACCAATAAAAAGTGATTTTTATTTTATAAGTACCAAACAATTAACTGATAACAAATGGGCTACAAAGAATCCAATTATGATGAGAGACAAAGATTTTGGAGTATTAAGATTAAGAGCATTTGGTACTTTTTCGTTTAGAATATCAGATGTGGGAATATTTATGAAAGAAGTTTTTGGCTCTCAAAAGAAAGTTATGACTTGGGACATAATAGAATACTTATGTTCATTTATTCCAACAGCCTTTTCAGAAACAATAAGTGAATTAGAAATACCTGTATTGGATTTATCTTCAAAATATAAAAAAATAGGTCAAAATATTAATACTAAAGTTAATGAAGAATGCAAAAATTTAGGAATAGAATTTATAAATGTTAATATTGAAAATATTTCATTACCAGAAGAAGTAGAAAAATTGATAGATGAGCAATCAGGTATAGGATTGGCATCAAAGGATATGGCTACATATGCTCAATATCAATCTGTAAGAGCTATGAGAGATGCATCTAAACAAGAAGGTGGATTAGCAGGAATTGGAGCAGGCGTAGCATTAGGAAATCAAATGGTAAGTAATATTAAACAATTGCAAAAAGAAGATAAGAATGATCCTATTTTGGAAATTAAGAAATATAAAGAATTATTAGATACTGGCATCATAACCCAAGAAGAATTTGAGATTAAGAAAAAGCAATTACTAGATTTATAGAAAAGTATATAAAGATTTAATAAAAATGTTGTTTTTGCAACAAAAAAATATAGGAAATGACAACCCACAAACGTGGTTCTGCTGAATATATTGTAATAACTCACATCTATTCGTCAAAGTGCAGATGTGAGTTATTTATGTGTAGTTGCTTTATCAAACTAGTTCTTATAAAGAACTGTTTCTAAGTATAATTCTTGCTTAGGTATCTTCATTTTAAAGGCATCCTTTTCTTATAGAATTAGGATGATTTTTTTGCAAAAGAAAAAATCAATCATTTCTGATTGACTTTTTTTGTCTATCTGTTCTATTAGTTCGAACAGATATGTCGTTGGTGCAGGTAGTGGGAATCGAACCCACACGCCATTACTGACAATGGTTTTTGAGTCTTTAAAGTATTTAAACATTTATTGATTTTTAAAGTTAAATAATATTATTTAAAAGCCTCTAAACAATTGATTTTTAATACTTTTTATTATTTGTTATTGATAAATAT
>CANQQF010000042.1 GCA_947625985.1 uncultured Clostridia bacterium
AATCACCTAACCAATATAAACCTAATCTTATTTCTTGTCCTTTGCAAGTTCCTTGTAAATGATTCTCATTTAAAAAATTATTACATTCTTCTTCTGAAACTTCAAAAATTTCACATTCTCTAGCATATATATGCTTTTTAGATTTTAACATTTTTATAATTTTATCTATATTATCCCAATCCCAAATATGAATACATCTATAACCATTATTTTTTGCTATTATACTTTTATTTTGGTGATAATTTTTATCCAATTCTTTCTTTTTATGATTTCTAAATTCAGAACCATAGGTACTATTATGAGTATATGTAGGATTTATTTCTAATAAAATATTTGTATCTAATATTTGTATATCATAACTATAATTTTCCAGATTAAATTCTAATTTATTTTTAATATCATTTTTAGTTAATAATTCAGATATTTGTTGATTTATTTTACTTATACTTCCTTTATTAGCATTTCTACATTCTTCTCTCATACAAGCATATGGTACTCCGTATTTCTTTAAACAAGTTTCTTTTATTTTTCTTTTAATATCTTCTCTTTCTAAATTATTTTCTATTCCATATTTTTTTATCATTGATTTTTTTAATTTATCTTTTATATATTGTACTTGCATAACATTTTCTACGCCATATTTTTGTAAAACTGTTTGTTTTTGTTTCTTTTTAACAGATTCTAATTTTTGAGGATATTCTGTACCATATTTTTTTGCACAAGTTTCTCTAGCTTTTTTCTGTATTTCTTTGTTTTCCATTGCATTTGGTACACCATATTTCTTCATATTAGTTTGTCTTATTTTTTCTTTATTTTCTTTTGCTTGTAATACAGAATTAGTTCCATATTTTTCTAAACTCTTTTTTCTTTTTTTATCTTTTATTATTTCACTTTGTGATATATTTTTAACTCCATATTTTTGAATACTTTTCTTCTCTTTTTTCTTTTTTACTAAATCTAATTGAGAAATATTTTCAACACCATATTTTTGACTAACTATTTCTTTTATTTTCTTATAAAGTAATTCTTTATCTTTTTTTATTTCATATTTTTTTATTTTTTTTCTTACTACTTGCTCTGATACATCAAATTTATCTGCTATTTCATATGCAGTTAAATTCTTATTTATATATAAATCATATAGATTTTCTTTACTTATTTCAAAACTCATTTTTTTCTCCTTAAAAAAATAAGTTAATACAAGTACACAAATGAAGTTTTTATTGTTCAGATAAGTTCTTCAAATATGTACTTATATTAACTTATTTTACTTATCTGAACATCTATAATATATCATATTTTATTATAAAAATCAATATATTTATTAAAAAAAACTGTTTTTTAAATTACTTGCTGTATTATATTTATTTTTTAATAAAAATAAATTATTTTCATCATAAAAATTTGCTGCTTCTTCAACAGAATTTACGTTTATATCTGCTACAGCGAAATATGAAGCAGAAACAAAATCGTCATGCCCTCCTGCCGTCATATTTTTATATACTATAGTTTTTCCTCTATCACTTATATCATAACCATAATCTTCAAACTGTCTTATTGCCATTTCAGCAGTATCATCTACATTATCAATCTTAAATCTTCCTGATTTAACAAGAGTTGTCAAATTTTCAACTAATTTCTCTTTATTTTTTCCTTGTTCTGGATATGCAATATAAGCAATTCCTGCAAGTTTAAATATATCTTCAAGAGCTTCTCCTAAACCAGTTTTACCATATCTAACTATTGCATAATTCCATTTTTTTACTAATTCTTTTAAATATAAATTTATTTGTGCTGTATAATTAACATTTTCAAGTTTCTTTAGTTCTACAACTTTTCCTGTGTTTTCACAATAAACTGTAATACACGCTCCATCTATTTCTTTTGCAGGGTCATAACCAATGCTATATGTAAAATATGGTTCAGGTGTTCCTAATTTTCTAATATATTCTTTTAATTCTTCTTTTGGTAGATTTGGCTTGTCTATAACAGCTTGTTCTCTAAAATTAGGAAATTGTGAGCCAGCATCATCTGAGGGTATACCTAAAATATCTTCTCTATACTGTCTATCTGAACGAGAAAGCATTAAATCTTCCTCGTATGTACGTTCATTTGCTAAATATGGGTCATCTCCTCTTTCTACCCATTTACCTATTCTTTTATCAAAAACTTTATATCTTCTGTCTGCAAAAGTAGGGTTATCCCATCTTGAAACATACCAAGTTTCCCAACCTGGTCTTTGCTTACTTCCACCTTCAATTCCCCATTTACATACTTCATTGAAAAATGTTCTGCCTCTAGGAGAACTGTTTATAAGCATCAAACCACCTGTTCCATTTGGTCCTCTGCCAGGAGATTCCAAACGGTCGGTTATATTTCCAATAACTATTTCAAAATCTTTAATACGAGCAGCCTCTGTAATATAACAAATATCTAGACCAACAGATACTAAACTATCTGGGTCATCTGCTGAACGAAACTCTATAAGTCCACCATTTACAGTATCTATAACATGGTTCTCTTTATCATAATTTACTACCAATTCTCTAGGGAAGTTACTCATAAAGTTTCTTTCTATTTGTGCTAAAATTTTATAAGTTGGTCCAACAACCCAGCCATGAACTCTTGGTATCAAAGAATAACTTCTGTCCTCATTAAGCATCATAACAAATTTTTCAGTAAATTCTTTGTCAAAAGAATAATCCTTACCACTTCTAGCAGCACCAGAAACTACTTTGTTTCTAGCTTTAGAAGCATGAAACTTTTTCTGCCAAGGATAAGGATTATATTTTATTGCTACATTTGTTGTTTTTTCTTCTGCATTTTTATTTTTTTTAATTCTACATTTAGGACAATATTTATATTTATTAAATACTTTTTCCCCTGTTTTTGGATTTATTCTAAAACCTTGTTCAAACACTTTGCCACATTCAAGACAAGTTCCAGAATTTTTTTTCAATTCATTTAAGCTTGGCGATTCGCCATAAGTTATTAAATTGTCTAATTCTTCATCACTATACATCAACCTCAGCTCCTAATTGAAAATCTTCTCCACTATCGTTAGTAAATTTCAATGCTATCTTAGCTGTCTTACCAGTTTTTCCAACTCTTAATTTATTAATCATGCCTTCTCTTGCATCTAACATGGCTTTATTTAGTAAACCAACCTCTTTATAGGCTTTAGCAATATCTCCTTCTTCAAATTTTCTTTGAATATATTGCTCTAAAACTGCTAAATTATCTTCATTCATCAATAAATCAAATAGTTTGTTTGAAAGTTCTCCTGTCTTGCCAACTAATTCTAATGTTTTAATATCTTCACTAATTAATTTATTCTTCTTGGCAATATTTAAAACTTTCTGCATTTCTTTTACATCGCTATACATATTAAGATTTTTTTCAATAATCTCTCTTTCATCTTCTGGCATCATAAAATCTATTGAAGTTACATCTCCACTATAAACTATAGCATCTTGTATATCTTCCTCAGTAGGTTCTACTTCCTGCTTCTTAGCCAAAAATGTAGACTCTGCTAATACTAAGTCTGCTGTTTTGGTATTAGTTTCAAAGTTGTTAGATTTGCTTCCTCTATTAGCTTGATTTATTTTTCCACTTTTGTTATAAGCCAAAGTAATCACCTCTCTATTATCTTTTCTCTATTATATTTTTAAGTTTTAAATAATTCAATGAGTTCTCTTTAACTTCTCTTTAACTTCTCTTTGATTTCTCATTGAATCTCTTTAACTTTTTTTAATTATTAACGGTCATACATTCTTCTTCTTCTCTCTGTTCTTAGTCTTTCTCTAATTTCCTCTGGTCTTTCTTCATCTTCTTCTGGAACTGATGTTTCTTCTTCTGTTGCTCTTTTTTCTTTAGCATCTTCATTTTTTTCTTTTTTTTCACCTTTTGCTAATTTTTCTAACGCAGCAAAATCTTTTTCCATTGTTTCAACATCATCATAAAATCTTCTCTTTATGTTCATTTCACTTTCGCCAAACTCAAAACATAGTTTGTTTGTTGGGTGTTTTCTTAAAATATTAAGCTCTCCTTGCCTTACATTTTTGTTGTTTGTAGAATTGCAAACATAAATAATATCGTACATATTATCACTCCTTCTTATAATTTGGATTATATTTTTTATGTAAAATTTCATTATCAACAAAATCATCTGTTGTATAAAATTGTGGTCGTCTTATCATATATTCAACAATAGCATATTTAATCCTTTGCTCTAATGATACATTTTTTCCTTCATAATAATTCATTCTAGCACTACCTGATAAAAATAAATTCCATATATCACAATCTTTATAAAGCTCTTTAGCAAATTCAAATCCTTCTTCTGGGTTTATTTCAAATATCAAAGGATTTACATATTGCCAATGTTCTAATTTTTCTATGTCAGGATTAATGTCAAATACTTCTAAATTTGGCAATAATCCTGTTTCTTTATATATGTCATAAACATAAGCAGACATTGCCAACATATTTTTGTCTTGTATAACATACCATCTGCAATATGGTAAAAATTTCGCTAATTCTGGGAAATTTTCCTTTATAGCATCAACATTTTTTTCGTTTAAATATCTACTTAATGAACTAATTTTCGAGATATTATTATTAATAGCAATCTCAATTAATGTATATAAACTATCAAAATAGTTCATTAGCTTTCCCTTATCTTTCTGTAAATTTCCTTAACAAGCATTTGTTGTTCTTTCTCGTTTAGTTCATTATTGTTAAATAGATTAATAAAAAAATTTATAATTTTTTTAATCATATATTCTTACCTCTATTTTAATTTTATCACAGTGTTTATTAAAAGTCAATTACTTCAATTTTTGCATATTTCTATCTGCAAAACTATTATCTGAAATAAATACACCAATTGCTTGAAGTGCTTTTTCTAAAATTTCTTCTTTGTCTTTGCTCTTTTCTATCCCATCTATAAGCATATTATTATGCAATTTATTGTTGTGATATTCTTTGCAAATTTTAATAGACTCATTATACTTGCCTACTTCATCAACAAACTCTTTTCTTATCTCATTTTTTTGCTTGATTGCTTCTTCTAATGTAATGTCTCCACATCTATAAGAAAAATATAAATCCTTTAATTTTATATAAGCATATTTTTCAGGTAATGTTACATACTCTTCTAGCTGTTTCTCATTATATGCTAATTTTGCAATATATTCAAACTCCATAATCTCCTCCTAAATACTAAAATGGTAAAAAATTTTCTTCTTCTTCCTCTAATTCATCATCTAGTTCGTCGTCGTTCTTTCTCATATTTAAAACTATGCATTTTGTTTTTGCATTATTAATTCTAACTGTTAAACAATTTCTATCTTTTTCATGCTTTATATAATCTTTTCTTCTCCACGCACTTATTACTTCTTTGAAATCATAACCTTCTTCTTCCAATACTTTAGCTAAAACAGATGGAATTATTGCTAAATATCCTTTTTGCATTTCTTTTCCATAGATTTCTACTTTTAAATCTTGATTTGATATTTCATCAGCATCTTTGTTTAAGAAATGCCTTTTCTCAGAAACATACCAATCTTTAACTATTTCATAAGCTCTTTCCTCTATTACAACTTCTTTTTTATTAACTAAAATACCATCAAAGTCATCTAATGTTAGATAATAATTGTCTTTAAATAATATATCTGTTACAATTTTATCACCCATTAATATTATAGCTACTAATATTTTTTGTTTATTTGTACTATTATCTTTATCAGTTTCATTTAATTCAGCCAATATATTTTTATAAATATTTTTATAGTCAAACTCATCAATATGTTTTAATATTTCTCGAATAGGAGTTCCATAATTTTCTTTTACAAAATCTGCAACTACACTAGGTTCTTTAAAGGACCAACTTGTCATTTCACAAGAAATACATCTATTATATGCACCAGCATTACTATTGTCTTTTATTATATTTTTTTCTCCATTAGTTATTACAACGTTATTCCAAGAGTTTTCTCTAGCAATTCCTCCACTTTTAGTAGCTCTTGATTTTCCTTTGCCTTCACTAACTAAAAACAACATTTTGTCATAATCTTTTGCATCTTTTTGATGTTGCATCTCATTAATAAACAAAGGAATATTGTTATATAAATTCAACCTATATTCAAGTCCAGCTGCTGTAAAATTAAAATTAATTCCAATTCCATTTTCATTTTGTGCTGGATTTCCAAAAATAGATTGCCCTACCATACACGCTACCGTTTTACCACATTCAGTTTCTCCCCAAATATGTAACGTAAAACCATTTTGTTTTATTTTTTCTAGTAGTATAGAACTTACAGCAGATGCCATAATAATTCTTGATACTATATTTTCTTTTCTTCTTTCTCTGAAAAAATCAACCCAATCTTCAATTTTTCCACTTTCACTAAATCTTTCTTGAACTCTAGGAAATTCAATTTCATTATCAAATTCATATTTGTCTGAATAAGGAATTAAAACATCTTTAGCCCAACCTAATCTTGATACTGATACATTCTTTGGAATTTTATCTTCATTAAGATTTATAAGCTCAGATAAATACTTTACTAAAAACTTTGCATTTTCTGATGTGACTTCTATTCCACAGCTTGCTAGTTTAACTATATTTTGGCTTGTAGCTATCATCTCTCTGTCAATTATTATACTTCGCCATTCTCCCTCATCATAAAAACCAATTTTTATTTTTTCTGTTCTATCTTCTAAATTCACATATCTTTCAATCGGTATAATTGGCTTATAAGAAATTAATATATCCCCTAATTTAGGTATCGATTGCAAAATTTTGCCATCTTCTGCAATCTTATATGATGTCGTTCTATAAGGAATATTCTCTAATCCAGGGAATATTATAGTATTATAATTATAATCTTTTATAAGACTTATTCCCTTTTCTCTTTCTTTTTGCTTATATATATTATTAAATGCTGTTGCAGCCTTTAATTCTCTAGCTTTATCTCTAACTTTTTCTACAATTCTAGTTTTATTTGAAGAATCTCTTAAAGCAACTAAATAATCCATTAC
>CANQQF010000043.1 GCA_947625985.1 uncultured Clostridia bacterium
AAGATTAGAATATAGAATGATATGGGAAGATGAAATCAGGAATTATATGAGTAAACTAAATAAAATAAAACCAGTTATAATGTGTGGAGATTTAAATGTAGCACATAAAGAAATAGACTTAAAAAATCCTAAAACTAATAGAAAAAATGCAGGATTTACAGACGAAGAAAGAGAAAAAATGACTGAACTTTTAAAAGCAGGATTTACAGATACTTTTAGATATTTATATCCAAAAAAAGAAAACATATATAGTTGGTGGTCATATATGTTTCATGCAAGAGAAAAAAATGTAGGTTGGAGAATTGATTATTTTATAGTATCAGAAAGCATAGAAGAAAAAATCAAAGAAGCTAAAATTTATACAGAAGTATTTGGAAGTGACCACTGCCCAGTTGGATTAGAAATAAATATATAAAAATAAAAGCTTGAGTATAATTATATTTTAATAAACATACTCGAGCTTTTTTAATTGTATAAAAAATTCTCTTAAGTTTGGATTAACAAAGAATTTTCAATATGTTCAAAAGTAGACTTATATTTTTTCATATTATTATTAATTACTTCTAAATCTAAAATATAAACCTTTGAATCTGTTTCAATCCATACAACTTCTGCATATAAATCCTTTTCATAATCAGAATCTTTATATGAATAGCAATATTTATAAGCATTAAAATTATTAATACTAATTTGAGTTACATCAGAAATAATATTCACGTCTTGTAAATTTGAAATTAAATTTTCTTTTTCTTTATTAACAATTTCAAATAAATCTATATTATCTTCTTTTTCAATAATATTGCTATAAAAAAACATCTCATCTTTTATACTGTAAAAATCTAAAAAATAATTTTCTTCTGTAGAATCCTTAATTTTATAAGAAATCTTATTTGGTATTGAAATAGAAAATTCATTATTTTTAGAAAAAATTTCCGTATAACAAAAATATTTATGATAAAGATAAAAACCAATTAAAAATAAAAAAATAATAACAATAATAAAAATATATGACTTTATATTTTTTCTCATATAAAAACCTCCAATTTGAAATATTTTAATATAAAAATAAAATAAAAGCAAATTTTAATTTATAATGCATAAAAAAATTTTGAAAGTATTGACATAATGGTTTTATATATGATATCATATAAAAGATATTTTGTCCTTACGGAAATAAGAACAAAACAACATTTAAATTCAACAATTTTTTTTCAAAATTTATATTGTTTAAAAAGAGGAATTAAAATTAATTATTATTAAATATTATTAGAATTAAAGCAGTTTCTAAAAAAATATTTAATAAAATTAATATTTAAGAGGGACTTTTTAAACATTCATATAAATTATGCAAAGTATAAAAAAATACTTAGCTATTCTTTAAAATCTGCTTAAAATATTTTTTTGAGGTGATTAAAAATTGATTAAAGAGATTAAGCATGAAAAATGTTCTCGTAAAACATTTTCAAAATTTGGTGATTTCATCGATATGCCTAACCTAATTAAAGTTCAAAAAGATTCTTATGATTGGTTTGTTAAAGAAGGATTAGGAGAAGTTCTAAAAGATATATCACCAATTGTTGACTACTCAGGAAATTTAGTTCTTGAATTTTTCGATTATTACATGGAAGACAAAACAAAATACTCATTAGAAGAAGCAAAAGAAAGAGATGCAACATATTCTACAAGATTACACGTAAAAGTAAGACTTATTAATCGTGAAACAGGTGAAATAAAAGAACAAGAAATTTACTTAGGTGATTTTCCATTAATGACAGATAGTGGAACATTCATAATAAATGGAGCAGAAAGAGTTGTAGTAAGTCAGTTAGTACGTTCACCAGGATGTTATTATGATGAAAGCTATGATAAATCAGGTAAAAAAATATATACATCTACAGTAATGCCAATACGTGGTGCATGGCTTGAATATGAAACAGATAGTAATGATATTTTTTATGTTCGTGTAGATAGAACAAGAAAATTACCTATAACAACATTACTAAGAGCACTTGGATTAGAAACAGATGAACAAATTTTAGCCTTATTTGGGGATGAAGAAAAATTAAAAGCATCTTTCCAAAAAGACATTGTAAAAAGTTCTGACGAAGCTCTTATAGAAATATACAAAAAATTAAGACCAGGAGAATTACCAACAGTTGACGCAGCAAGAAATTTATTCAACGGATTATTATTTGATGAAAGAAGATATGATTTAGCAAAAGTTGGAAGATATAAATTTAATAAAAAACTTAGTTTAGCAAATAGAATAACAGGAAAAATTGCATATGAAACAATAGCAAATCCAGAAACTGGAGAAGTATTTGTAGAAAAAGATAATGTAATAACAGCTGAAATTGCAGAAGACATACAAAATTCTGGAATTAACTCAGTTGACGTAAAAGTTAATAATATGCCAGTAAAAGTTATAGGAAATGGAACAGTAAATATTCATAAAGTTATAACAGATGTTGATATAAGCAAACTACACATAAAAGAAATGGTAAATTATGAAGTATTAAAAAATATAATGGAAAATACTGATAAAAATAATATAGTAAAAGCTTTAGAAGAAAGATATTCAGAATTAGTTCCTAAACATGTAACAACAGAAGACATATTTGCATCTATAAGTTACTTATTAAACTTAGATCATGGATTAGGAGAAATAGATGATATAGACCATTTAGGAAATAGACGTATTAGATGTGTTGGTGAATTATTACAAAATCAATTTAGAATTGGTCTTACAAGACTTGAAAGAGTTGTACGTGAAAGAATGACAATACAAGACTTAGATGTAGTAACACCACAAACATTAATAAACACAAAACCAATAACATCATCAATTAGAGAATTCTTTGGAAGTTCACAATTATCACAATTTATGGATCAAACAAATCCACTTTCAGAATTAACACATAAAAGAAGAATTTCAGCATTAGGACCAGGAGGACTTTCAAGAGAAAGAGCTGGTTTTGAGGTTCGTGATATACACTATACTCATTACTCAAGACTATGTCCAATTGAATCGCCAGAAGGACCTAACATAGGGTTAATATCAGCACTATCATCATTTGCAATAATAAATGAATATGGATTTATAGAAGCACCATATAGAAAAATTGATATGAATACACATAGAGTTACAGATATAGTTGAATATATGAGTGCTGATGTAGAAGATGGACACTATATTGCAGAAGCAACAGAACCATTAAATGATAAAGGCGAATTTATAAATGACAGAATAAAAGTAAGATATTTAAATGAAATAATAGAAGTAGATAAAGAAAAAGTAGATTATATGGATGTATCTCCAAAACAATTAGTTTCAATAGGAGCAGCCATGATACCATTCTTAGAGCATGATGATGCAAAACGTTCACTTATGGGTGCAAACATGCAACGTCAAGCAGTTCCATTAATGATTACAGATTCTCCAGTAGTTGGAACAGGAATGGAATACAGAGCAGCAAAAGATTCAGGAATATTAGTATTAGCAGAAGATGATGGAGTAATAGAAAACGTTACAGGAGACTATATTACAGTTAAATATAATAATGGAGAAACTAAAAAACATAAATTACAAAAATTTAAAAGAACAAATGGTGGAACATGTATCAATCAAAAACCAATAGTAGTAAAAGGTGAAAAAGTAAAAAAAGGTGATGCAATTGCAGATGGACCATCAACTCAAAATGGTGAAATGGCATTAGGAAAAAATGTATTAATAGCATTTACAACATGGGAAGGATATAACTACGAAGACGCTATACTTATTAATGAAAGACTAGTAAAAGAAGATGTATATACATCAATTCATATTGAAGAATATGATTGTGAATGTAGAGATACAAAATTAGGACCAGAAGAAATAACAAGAGACATACCAAATATAGGAGAAGACAGCTTAAAAGACTTAGATGAAAACGGTATAATAAGAATTGGTGCAGAAGTTAGACCAGGAGATATATTAGTAGGAAAAGTTACACCAAAAGGAGAAACTGAACTAACAGCCGAAGAAAGACTTTTAAGAGCAATATTTGGAGAAAAAGCTAGGGAAGTAAGAGATACATCACTTAGAGTACCTCATGGAGAAGCTGGAACAATAGTAGATGTAAAAATATTCACTAGAGAAAATTCAGATGAATTAGGACCTGGAGTTAACCAAATAATAAGATGTTATATAGCAACAAAAAGAAAAATATCAGTTGGAGATAAAATCGCAGGACGTCACGGTAACAAAGGTGTTATTTCAAGAGTATTACCAGAAGAAGACATGCCATTCTTACCAGATGGAACACCAGTTGATATTCTACTAAACCCACTAGGAGTTCCTTCACGTATGAACTTAGGTCAAGTATTAGAAGTACATTTAGGAGGAGCAGCAAAAGCATTAGGATGGAAAATTGCAACACCAGTTTTTGATGGAGCAAGTGAGAAAGAAATTGTAGAATTATTAGAAAAAACAGGACGTACACCAGATGGAAAAACAATTCTTTATGATGGAAGAACTGGAGACCCATTTGATAAACCAATTACAGTTGGCGTTATGTATATGTTAAAACTACACCACTTAGTAGATGATAAAATTCATGCTCGTTCAACAGGACCATATTCATTAGTTACACAACAACCACTTGGAGGTAAAGCACAATTTGGAGGACAACGTTTTGGAGAAATGGAAGTTTGGGCATTAGAAGCATATGGTGCAGCACATACACTACAAGAAATATTAACAGTAAAATCAGACGATGTTGTAGGTAGAGTAAAAACATATGAAGCAATTGTTAAGGGAGAAAATATCCCAGAGCCAGGAGTTCCAGAAAGCTTTAAAGTCTTAGTTAAAGAATTACAATCATTAGGATTAGATGTAAGATTATATTCTCAAGGAGACAAAGAAATTGAGCTAAAAGAACAAATAGATGAAGGAATAGATTTCAATATAGAAAAGAAAAAGAGAGAAGAAAGAGAAAAAATTGAAAAAGAAATATTAGATAACTACCTTCCAACAGACGAAGAACTTGAAGAAATGCAAGTAACAGATAATGATCAATTATTTGAAGAAGATGAAATTTTAGATGAAGAAGATGATGATATAGAAAACAATATAATGGAAGATGACGACTTAGAAGATTTATATGATAATGAATTAGCAGAAGATAATATAGAAGACGAAGAAGACTTAGATTATTAAAATAAAAATATCAGAAAGTTAAAATATTAAATATTTTAACTTCTGATATAAAACTATAAAAAATTAATTGAATAATATTTTAAAAATTTATACAAATAACAAAAAGGAATTGCACAGCGGTGTATATTTGATAAATTGTTTAAAATAACCAAAAACAAATAAATCCAAGGGGGAAAAATAGTGGACGAATTAAATGTTTTGGACAAAATAAAAATAGGATTAGCTTCAGACGAAAAGATTAGAGAATGGTCTAAAGGTGAAGTAAAAAAGCCAGAAACAATTAATTATAGAACATTAAAACCAGAAAAAGATGGTCTATTTTGTGAAAAAATATTTGGACCAACAAAAGACTGGGAATGTCATTGTGGTAAATATAAAAGAGTAAGATATAAAGGAAT
>CANQQF010000044.1 GCA_947625985.1 uncultured Clostridia bacterium
TTACAAATTTATACATACTAGGGTGAAATTTTTGCTTACAAGCTTTTAAGGTGATTTTATCATAAATTAAATACAAATATAATAGTCAAAAATAGACAAATTTATGTAAACATGTTATAATTTATATATAGGTAAATACCATGTAATAGAAGTTTTCTCAAAATTAATTAATGGAGGGAAATATGAAAAAACATAATCAACTAATACTTTTAATTCGGGAGGTGATATTCCTTATTATTAAATTCTTTGCTCCTTATGGAATCAAAAACGAGCAAATTCTTGAGCTTCCTACAAATGTAAAAAGAATGGGTATAAAAATAGGTCTTATTACAGTTGGTCTAACAGTTATAGCATTAGCATTTTCATTCTTGCTTAAACTAACTAACTTGATGATTGAGCATAAACTTATTCTATTAGGAATAATTCTATTTATGCTTTATAGAGGTCAACAGGTTGTTAGGGAAGCTTTCTATATTTATGAAAGTTCAGAAGATAAAAAGTTTGAGCAAATTCTTCAAGATGAAATCATATTACGGGGTAGCAATATTATTGGAAAGACAGCAGATAAAGTTATGAAATTCGATGAAAAAAGTGGAATTTCAAAACTAATGAGTAATGAAGCAGTGTTAAATACAATAAAAAATTATATGGGAAATCTTTGGCAACAAAGAATTAAACATATTATGGATATTATTCAAATTATTAGTGTCATTGCAATGCTTGTTGTAGCAATAGTTACAAACACAGCAATTTCTCAACAAGTTTTTATTCCAATGATAATTGGTTTTTGTATATTGTCATTTTTTAGCTCAGCATATATTAGCCTAAAAAGAAAAGAATATTACCAAAAAAACAGAGAATTTGATAATCAGCAATCAGTTGTGATTAATGATCTACTGAGAGTTCCTGCAATAGTACAGAAAGACATCGAAATGAGAATTAACAAATTTCAAAATTCTGTCATCAATAGCAACAAAAATGTAGTTAAGTTTCATAAACAGATGAATTTATCTAGGTTATTAATTACAATAATAGAATGTTTTAGCCAATATGGAATAATAGTATTCTACTTATTAGGAATAGAATGGTCTACGATTACAGTAGCAACAATTGCTGAAATATCTGCTGTACTAATAATAGTTGAAACAGCTTTAGCATATATAGGCGATATAGCAGAAATACTTAATCAACATTGTGAAAGATCGATTGTATTAGAAAAAGAAGAGAAATATATGTTGTTAATTTTAGATGTTTATCATAGAGAAAACAACAAAATTTCTGAATCTAAACATGTTGATTGTATAAAATTAAAGCCTTTTAGAATTAGTTATCTTGAAGAATCAGAAAATGATAAACCTTTTACTCTAGAATCTAAAAAAAGCATAGAGATAGAAAAAGGAGAGGTAGCTGTTTTATATGGACCATCTGGAAGTGGAAAATCTACTTTCATGAAAATGCTAACAGAAAGAATACGTTTGGAAAAAAGCGTTGATATTCCTGCAACATCCAGATATATGTTTTATGACGAAAAACTAAAATTTGGTAGTCTGAATATATTTGACGAACTATTTTGTTCTTCTGAAAATCCAGATCTTCTGAAAATGCAAAGTATTTTAGAGAACTTACATTTATGGCAAGAAATAAAATCGAATTGTATAGATGTATGGGTATGGATGAAAGAAAAACAATTTGGGCATACATTATCAAACGGACAAAAGCAAAGGCTGATTATAGCCAAAATGTTATATTGGTTAGACGATGAAATAGATGTTGTTGTTCTTGATGAATGTACATCTGGATTGGATGATAAAAGTGAAACAGATTCTGCTGATGCTGAACGTATTCTTGAATATATTATTCAGTACTGTAATAAAGATAAACAAAGAATTGTTATTATATCTACACATCAAAATATAGATGGAGTGGAAGAAGATTTATCAACAAATTATACATTTAGAAAGTTAGATTTTATAAAAGACAAAGAATCTAATATAATAAGAGAATTATTACCAAGTTAAAAAAGGTTTCTAGAAGAGGATATTTCCTCTTCTTTTTCTTTTATGTAGATTTTATCAGCAAAAAATGGTATAATATGTATTAAATGTAAAAAGGAGTAAAAAATGAAAGTAAAATATTTAGTGCTAGATTTTGGAATGGTTTTGGCATACCCAATAACAGGAGAATGGTTTATAACACCTAAATTAAACGAATTAGTAAACTTCAATAAAATAGATAGAAATAAGTTATTAAAAGCAATGTTAAAAAATAATCGATTCTTAAATTCAAAAATGGTTAAATTGGAAGAAGAACAAGAAATGTTTTATCATTTTTACAAGAATTCATTAGATGAAATAAATATTAAAAATTCAAACGAAATTGCACAACAAGTTGCATATGATTTTACATATGAAGATAATAAATATAAATTTTATAAGGGTGTTAAAGATGAACTAGAAAGACTTTCAAAAAAGTATACGATACTAATGTTATCAGACAATTGGCCATGTGCTAATAAACTGATGAAAAACGCAGAAATATATGATTATTTTGATAAAATATATATATCATCAGTTTATGGTTCAAGAAAACAGGACAAAATATTTTTTGATTATTTAATAAATGATTATAATGTAAAAAAAGGTCAAGCAATATTTGTAGATGATAATGAAATGTTATTAGATATTGCAAAAGAAAAGGGATTTATTACAAAAAGAATGAATAGAGAAAAATATGAAATGAAATCTAAACATACAATAATAAATAACTTAAAAAATTTATAAAAAGGATATTCGTATATCCTTTTTTTATTGTATTAATCACATTTTTAGAACGAATACACTTTTTTTGAGATTGACTGAAAATAAAAAAGGTGGTATAATAGTTAAGTTGAGAAATAGGAGAAAATGAAGAAAGGAGTAACAAAATGGAAAAAGAAGAAAACATCTTAGGAAAAGAAAAAATAGGAAAACTAATTTTAAAATTTTCAGTTCCTTGTATAATATCATTATTAGTAAACTCACTATACAACATAGTTGATCAAATATTCATTGGGTGGGGAGTAGGCTACCTAGGAAATGGTGCAACAAATATTGTATTTCCATTAGTGATGATTGCTCTAGCCTTTTCGTTAAT
This sequence comes from uncultured Clostridia bacterium, assembly GCA_947625985.1. The sequence goes on from CANQQF010000044.1 coordinate 3,133, forward strand.
GTTTGGAGATGGAACTTCAGCATATTTAAGTTTACGTTTAGGAGAAAAAAAGAAAGAAGAAGCAGCAAAGGGAGTAGGAAATGGAATTTTAGTGTCTAGTTTAGTAGCAATTTTACTATGTGTATCTACTTTGATTTTCTTACCACAATTATTAACATTGTTTGGATGTACAGATGCTTTAAGAGAATATGCTATAGGATATGGTAGAATAATAACAATTGGTTTACCATTCATGATGATAGGAACATCATTAAATTCTCTTATTAGAGCTGATGGTAGTCCCAAATATGCAATGACATCAATGGTATCTGGTGCAATATTAAATACCATTTTAGACCCTATACTTATTTTTATATTTAAAATGGGAGTCGAAGGAGCTGCATTAGCAACAATTTTCAGTCAATTCATTACATTTTTTATAAATATTATATATGTTAAGAAGTTTAAATCTACAAATTTATCTAAAGAATCATTTAGTCCTAAATGGGGGATAATAAGAAAAATTTCAACATTGGGAGTTAGCAGTTTTATAACTCAAATGAGTTTTGTATTTGTGGTAACTGCTGAAAACAACTTATTTACAAAATACGGAGTAGAATCTAAATTTGGTTCTGAAATACCTATAACAGTATTAGGTATTGTTATGAAAATAAATCAAATACTAAATAGTATTATAATAGGTATTGCGACAGGAGCACAGCCTATATTTGGGTATAATTACGGTGCAAGAAAGTTTGATAGAGTAAAACAAACATTAAAATCAGTGTTAGGAACAAGTCTAGTAATCAGTACAATAGCATTTATATTATTCCAAACGGTACCAGATAAATTAATTTCTATATTTGGTAGTGGAGACGAGCTATATATGGAATTTGCTTGCATTTCATTTAGAATATACTTAATGTTATGTATTTGTAATGGTATACAAATACCTTCAGGAATATTTTTCCAAGCAATTGGAAAAAGTTCAAGAAGTGCTGTATTATCATTATCAAGGCAAATATTATTTTTAATTCCAGCAATGTTTATATTTAGTAGCATTTATGGGGTTAAAGGAATTTTATATGCTGGACCTGTTGCAGATGCAGTAGCATTTATTTTGGCAACGAGTTTCTTAATATATGAAGTACGTCATTTAAATAAATACAAAGATAAGAGTGAAGCTTTAATTGATGATACAAGTGCAGACAATAAATTAAATAAACAAATTGTAATTACAATTTCAAGAGAATATGGTTCAGGTGGAAGATATATAGGAAGATTAATAGCAGATATATTAGGAATAAAATTATATGATAAGGATTTTGTTGAAAAATTAGCAGAACAAACAGGTTTAGCAGAAGGATACATAGAAAGTAATGAAGAAAAAAGAAATATTATAGACACTTTAAATAGTGGATATTATGGAGGATTAAACAATGCAGATGAGTTATTTATTGAAGAATCAAAACTTATAGAGGAAGTAGCAGATAAAGAATCTTGTGTTATTATTGGCAGATGTGCAGATTTTATTTTAAAAGATAGAGAAAATGTTTTTAGAATATTCGTATATAGTTCAGTAGATGATAAAATAAAAAGAGCGACTGAAATATATGGAATGGATAAAGCAAAAGCTCAAAAAGAGATAAAAAGAATTGATAAAGTAAGGGCGAACCATTATAAGTATTATACAGAAAGAGAGTGGGGAGATAACTCAAATTATGATATATGTATAAATAGTGATACTTTAGGTGTAGATAAATCAGCACAACTATTATGTGATATGATAAAAGAAAAAGAAGAAACCCTAGCAAGCTAAATCATAATGTTAAAAAATATAGGTATAAAAAAAGTAACTTTTGAAATGAAGTTGTCAATTAAAAGTAGACAATAAAAAAGCAACTTACTTAAATCCCAGTTCAGTTCTATACTGAATTGGGG
>CANQQF010000045.1 GCA_947625985.1 uncultured Clostridia bacterium
GTATGTATAGAAATCTTTTTTGTTCGTGGAAGTAAAATGATAGGAAGAGAACATTATTTTTATAACGAATTAGGAGATATGGAAGATAGAGAAATACTATCAGGATTTATAAAGCAATATTATATGGATAACCCTAATATTCCAAGAAAGATAATGTTAAGAGAAGAAATTGAAGATAAAGAAATAGTTGAGAATTGGTTATCCACAGAATTAGGAAGAAAAGTGGAACTACAAAGTCCGAAAAGAGGAGGAAAACTTCGCTTTGTGGAAATGGCAGAAAAGAATGCAAAAGTTACTTTAGAGAATAAAGAAAAAGACAAATCAGAAGTTTTAATGGAATTGAAAAAAGTTATGAAATTGGATAAAATTCCTAGAAAAATTGAAACTTATGATATTTCAAATATTTCAGGTGAATATATGGTTGCAGCAATGTGCGTAATGCAAGATGGAGTTATAAAAAAGAATTTATCAAGAAGATTTAAAATAAAAACAGTATATGGGCAAGATGATCCAAAGTGCATGGAAGAAGTTATTACAAGAAGATTGAAACATTCAATAGAAAATCCAAAAGGAGGATTTGGAGTGTTACCTGATGCTATTTTTGCTGATGGAGGAATAACTCAAATTCATGCAACACAAAATGCAATTAAAAAATATAACTTAGATATACCTGTATATGGAATGGTGAAAAATGATAAACATCAAACAAGAGCGTTAATGAATGACAAAAGAGAAGAAATGGAAATATCTGAAAATTTAAAAAATTTAATTACAAGATTTCAAGATACGGTTCATGATACAGCAATTTCTTATCATAGAAAATTACGTGACAAACAAATTACAAAGTCTGAGTTGGATGATATTCAAGGTATAGGAGAAGTAAAGAAAAAAGAACTATTAAAACATTTTGGAAGTGTTGAAAATATACGCAAAGCTAAAATAAACCAACTAATAGAAGTGAAAGGTATTACAGAAAAGTTAGCAAATGAAATATTAATACAATTAAATAAAAAACCCAGAAGTTATTAAGCTTCTGGGTTTAAGCTATTTTTCAGGTTTAGCGACCTTTTTTTTCATATTTTTTTTCCTTTGATGAGCTATTATGTTTTTATAACATTTTATAGCAAATTTAATAAGGAAAAAGAACAGAATAGTTGACAAAATACAGATTACTGCACTTGACGTAGTATTCGCAGATTGAAGGTTTTGAGCTTCAAGTATCCATTCAGCAAGATGCTGCCGTACAACTATAATAATGAAAGCTGCCGGATTAATGATAAACCAAAAGAACAAACCAAAAACTGCACTAAGTGTGATAGGGCCAATATTACCATTGAGAGATGAAAAGAATTTTTTCATTATTAAGTTACCTCGCTCTATTATTTATAGCTTTTCAGCATGTGGAAAATTTTCCAACTATATATATTATACCATAAAACATGTAAAATATCAATTATCAGCTATCTTTAACATGGTCTAAAACTGATAAAAAAGCATAATATAAAAATAAGATGCATATACTATATGGACAAGATTTGAAATGGAGGAAAATATTATGATTTATACTAATGAGGAAAATATGAGTTTAAAAAAAGTGTGGAAAAATAAGTTTATTAGGAAAGTAAGTATAGTTATTAGAAGAAATATAATTTTAATTGCAACAATGAGTGCTTTTTTATTATTATCAATAGTAAATGCTATGATGATCTGTACTTTTTTTGAAATTTTACAAAGAGGTTAAAATGTGGTAAACTTAAACGGGTAAGCATTTTGTTAACCTAGAAATGGAGAAAAAATGAAAGTAGCAAGAGATTGGGAAGAATATAAAATATTAGATATGGCAAACGGACAGAAACTAGAAAAATGGGGAGGAATAATTTTATCTAGACCAGATCCGCAAATAATATGGAAAGACAAGACATTCCCCAAAAAATGGAATGAAATAAATGCCACATATCATAGAAGTAAATCAGGGGGAGGATCATGGGAATTTAATAAGAAGGTTCCTAAACAATGGCAAATACATTATAAAAAATTAACATTTAATGTCAAACCAATGGGATTCAAACATACAGGACTATTTCCAGAACAAGCAGTTAATTGGGATTGGATGATTAATAAAATAAAAGGTGAAAAAAGAGAAATAAAAGTATTAAACTTATTTGCATATACAGGAGGTGCAACAGTAGCTTGTTTATCAGCTGGTGCATCTGTTTGTCATGTTGATAGTTCAAAAGGTATGACATTATGGGCAAAGGAAAACGTTATATCTTCGGGGTTTGAAAAAAGACCAGTTAGATATATAGTAGATGATGTTGTGAAGTTTGTTAATAGAGAAATAAGAAGAGGAAATAAATATGATGCAATTATAATGGATCCACCATCATATGGTAGAGGAGCAAAAGGAGAAATATGGCAATTTGAAAATAATATTTATGATTTGGTTGAATTATGTACAAAAGTTTTGTCAGACAATCCTCTATTCTTTTTAATAAATTCATATACAACAGGAATTTCTTCAACTGTTTTAGCAAACATATTACAAATGACAATAGGAAATAAATATAAAGGAAAAATTGAAGCTGGAGAAGTAGGATTACCAATGGAAAATTCGAAACTAATATTACCTTGTGGAATTTACGGTAGATGGGAGAAATAAAATGAATAAATTGAAAGTACTTTATGAAGATAACCAAATTATAGTAGTAGAAAAAGCACCTAATATTCCATCACAAGCTGATAAAACTGGTGATATAGATATGCTAACTATAGTAAAGAGATATATAAAGGAAAAATATAATAAACCCGGTGAAGTATACTTAGGATTGGTACATAGATTAGATAGACCTACAGGTGGAATAATGGTATTTGCAAGAACTTCAAAAGCAGCATCAAGACTAAGTAATTCAATTAGAGAAAAGCAAATGAAAAAAACATATCTTGCAGTAGTAGATGGAATACTTGATAGGAAAGAAGGCATGTTAGAAGATTACTTATTTAAAGATCAAAGAAATAATATAAGTAAAGTTGTTGATAGTAGTAAAAAAAATGCTAAACTTGCAAAACTCGATTACAAAGTTTTAAAAGTAAGTGAAAAAAATAAATTGTCATTAGTAGAAATTAATTTACATACTGGAAGACACCATCAGATTAGAGTACAATTTGCAAATGCAGGACATAGCCTATTTGGTGATCAAAAATATGGAACTCGAGGAAAAGGTAAACAATTGGCACTTTGGGCATATAAATTAACAATTATACATCCAGTGAAAAAAGAAGAAATGACTTTTACAGATGAACCAAATTGGGAAGAACCAGGTTGGGGAAATTTTATAGAAAGCCAAAAAAAAGAGAATGTTCTATGAGATTAAGACATTCTCTTTTATTTTTTATCTTCGAATAATAGATTTAAAATTTTTGGATAAATTTCTGAAGCATGTTTATTCCAATTTTTAACAATATGATTAGCTCTTTCTCTAGAGCCAGCAAATGTTTTTACTTCAAATATTGTTTCATTGTTTTCTACAATCTTACATTTTACAGTATAGTCATTTTCGTTTTTTGGAATAAATTCAGCGATAACAGAAGACTCTTCTTCTATAGAGGATAATTCTTTCTTTAATATGCTGTCTGCTTTTAATTTAACAATTCCTGGTAATAAATCTTGAGTAAGAGGTAAAGAATTAGATCCTTTTTCTGTCATTTTAATTAATTGTTTTTCATCTTTAGTATAATATTCTACTAACTTTGAATCAATTAAATCAGTTAAAAACTGTTTAAAATAAAAGTAATTAACATTGTTTACAGAAGAGACTATTTTAAATAGCTCACTTTCATTAAGATCATCTTTTATTTGATTTAATATATACAAAATTAATACTTTATTTTCAGCCAAAGTAGCAGTACTATCTTCTTTATTAGCCATAAAGACCACTCCTAACTTTGTGTGTTTTTTGAATTATATCATATATACATAAAAAAGTAAACTAATAATTATTATAATAAAGTTGCAAAATTAAGAAAAATGAAAATTATCTATTGACATAAGGCATAAATCATTGTATAATAGTGAAGCATGAGTTTTGCGTTGAAGCTAAATGTGGCTACATCCTTACGGAACTAAGGGTGGAGGGAACTTTAGTGGAGTATGTCATGGCAAAGACCAGGCGGTAAGTTAAAGTAACTGTAA
>CANQQF010000046.1 GCA_947625985.1 uncultured Clostridia bacterium
TTGGTCGAGGTGACAGGGATCGAACCTGCGACCTCATGGTCCCAAACCACGCGCGCTACCAACTGCGCTACACCTCGATATTTGTATTATGTTTATTAGTCTGAATCAAATTGCTTATTAATAATAGCATACTTTTTTAGTTATTTCAAGTGCTTTTTTAATTTTTCTATATTTTATTTATAAAAAGATTTTCTAAATTACACAATATTATAACTTAAATATTTCATAAAGATAGCAAGAAGGTTTTCAAAAAAGCCTTCTTGCAACAAGTAAATTATTCTAATTTTATAATATATTTATTTATATTATAAAACAAAGGAATATGCCAGTTTCCAATATTAATATATTGGTTATAAGTTTGTTTTTCCAATTTTACTAATTTATCACTTGGTATACTGAGTGATATAGCTTTTGAGTTTTCAAATAAAATCTCATCAGAGTCTTCAGTAGTAAAAATTAGCGTATTGTCTTGTGAAGTAACCGAAGCATTTACTTCTTTTGTATTAGTAATTTCTATATCTAATGGTGCTGAAATATATGCAGTAATTAACACAAAAAAAACAACAAATATCAATCCAAGACTAACTAAATAGGAAGTATTATTGGTAAAACGTATTATTACAGCATGCATTAAAATTATTGCCATTAATATTATAAATGTAGCAATTATAATGATAAAAGCTATTGATGGCATTAAAAGTTCCTTTCTAGTAGATAAAATTTATTTTCTACTTAAATCAAATTAGCCAAAACGGAAATTGTATACATAATATTATAACATATATTAAGGAAAAATCAAATATTTTTAAATAAATATTATGATTTACAAAAAGTTATAAAATTTTTTGTAAATCATAAAAATATACTTATTTAGAATCCTTAAAAATTGCAAAAATCAATATAGAATAAAAAATTTGATTTTAAGAAAATATATGATAAAATACAAAAAAAGAAAGGGGATATTAAAAATGAAAAACAAAAAAATAATATTAACATTAATGGTTATAGTTTTGGTTATAGTAGCTGTTGTAATAGTAATAACAAAAAGCTCAGAAGAAAAACAAATATATGCACTTAACAACTATATAGCGTTAATAAATAACCATAGATATGAAGAACTTTATCAAAAAATATCAGAAGAATCAAAAAGTAAAATCTCACAAGAAGACTTTGTAAAAAGAAACAAAAACATATATGAAGGAATTGATACAGTTGAAATAAGTGTAAATATAAACAAAATAGAAAAAAAGAATGGTAAAATTGCAATAACATATAATGAAAATATGCCAGTATCTGCAGGAACAATTGAATTTACAAATACAGCATACCTTATAAAAGAAAATGGAGAATATAAAATAGATTGGTCTTCAAATTTGATATTCCCAGATCTTAGCGAAACAGCAAAAGTAAGAGTAGAAACAATAAAAGCAAAAAGAGGAGAAATCATAGATAGAAATAATCAAAAACTAGCAGAAAACGGTTCCGCTTTACAAATTGGAATTGTGCCAGGAAAAATTGAAGATAAAGAAGAAACAATTAATAAAGTGTCAGAATTAACAGGAGTGTCAAAAGAATTTATAGATAAAGAAATTTCAGCAGAATATGTAGAAGATGATATGTTTATACCAATAAAAAAGATTTCTCAAACAGAAACAGAGCTTGAAAATAGTTTGCTAGAAATACCTGGAGTACAAGTAAATACAATAGACTCAAGAGTATATCCACAAGGTAAAGAATGTGCAAATTTAGTAGGATATATATCTTCAATAAATGAAGAAGAATTAAAGAAAAATGAAGGAAAAGGGTATAGTTCAAAAAGCTTAATAGGAAAAGTAGGTTTAGAATATGCGTATGAAGATACATTAAAAGCTACAGATGGAAAAGAAATATATATTGAAGATGAAAATGGAAACAAAATAAAAGAACTTGCAAAAATAGATGGAAAAGATGGAACAGATGTAAAATTAACGATTGATTCAAGCCTCCAATCAAAAATATATAAACAAATGGAAAAAGAAAAGGGATTGTTTGTTGTAATGAATCCATCAACAGGAGAAATACTCTCAGCAGTAAGTACACCATCTTATGATAACAATAAATTTGTATTAGGAATTTCAAATGAAGAATGGGAAGAGATAAATAATAACGAAGACAAACCATTGATAAATAAAATTACACAAAGCTATTGTCCAGGTTCAACATTTAAACCATTAACAGCAGCAATTGGACTATCATCAGGAAAAATAACAACATCTACAACATTTGATTATGAAGGACTAAGTTGGCAAAAAGATTCATCATGGGGAAATGATAATATAACAACATTAACAAGTTATAGTGCACCAAAAAATATTGCAAATGCTCTATTATATTCAGATAACATCTTCTTTGGAAGAGCAGCAATGGAAATAGGAGCAAATGAATTTTGCAAAGGTTTAGACAATTTAGGGTTTAATAAAGAAATAGACTTTCCATTAGCACTTAAAAAATCACAATACTCAAGTTCTACAACAATAGAAAACGAAAAAAAACTTGCTGATTCAGGATATGGGCAAGGTGATGTATTAGTAAACCCTATTCATATGGCATCAATTTACTCAGCTTTTTCAAATGAAGGGAACATGATAAAACCATATATTACATATAAAGAAGACAACTCACCAGAATATTTAAAACAAAATGTATTTTCAGTTGATATAGCAAATGAAATAAAAGAAGATTTAAAACAAGTAGTAGAGAACCCAAAAGGAACAGCAAATGATATGAAAATGAAAAATCATACAATAGCAGGAAAAACAGGAACAGCAGAATTAAAAACATCTGCAGATGATACAGAAAGTGGAACATTAGGTTGGTTTGATTGCTTCACAATAGGCGAAGAGTCAGGAACAGACATGTTAATAGTAAGTATGGTAGAAAATGAACAAGGTAACATACAAGGAGGAAGTCATAAACTAATTGCAAAAATAAAAACGCTTTTTTAGTTCATAATCTTAATAACATAGAAAAAGATAATCAAAACTAAAAATTGATTATCTTTTTTTTGTATAAATTTTCTAGAACTTGTAAATAATACATGAAGAATAAAAAAGAAAGGAATGATATACATGGCAGACTTAACACAGGTAGAATTACAAAATTTAAGACACTTAATAGGGGCACACGAAACATCATATCAAAAACTAAATGATTATGCTCAAAATTGTGTTGATCCACAAATAAAACAATTATTTACAAAATCAGCACAAGATGCATTAAACACAAAACAAAAATTAATGACATTTTTAAACAATTAAGAAAGGAGATTTAAATATGGATGAAAAAACAATGGTAAATGACATACTTGAAGGAACAAAAGGAGATTTAAAAACTTATGAAGGTGTAATATTAGAGGCGGAAAATATGAATTTAAGACAAACAATACAACAAATGCGAAATAATGGCGAAAGTTTTCAATATGAACTATTTAAAATAGCTCAAGCAAAAGGATATTATCAACCTGCTCAAAAAGCTACAGCAACAGAAATAAATACAACAAAAACAGAATTACAATAACAAACATAGCTACTTTACAATTGAAGATT
>CANQQF010000047.1 GCA_947625985.1 uncultured Clostridia bacterium
CACATATATGGGGTACATATTGAAGCTGATACTCCACCATCTTTAAAATCAGCTGTTGACCACATATCTTTTATTCCTAAATACTTAATACTCGTAATTTTTCTTGCTTGAAGTATATATAACTCATCATTTTCTATTGCAAATTCTATATCACACGGATATCCAAAATGAATTTGTATCTTTAAAAAATTTTTTGCAATTTGTTCTAATTTTTTAGAAGTTAATATTTTATTATTTTCTCCTATTGTTGCTTTTTCTTCATACCAATTATAATAATATTGTTCAGGTGCAACTTTTCCACTTACAATGTTTTCTCCTAATCCTTTTGCAACTTCGATAAGCATTGTTTTATCTTCTCCTGTTACTGGATTAACCGTAAAACATATCCCACTGTAATCTGAATTAACCATTTCTTGTATAATTACTGACATTTTCAAATTATCTAATTCTATATTATTGTTTATTAAATATTTTAATAGTACTTCTGAAAACATTGATTTATAACATCCAATTATTGCTTTTTCTATATTGTCTATTCCATTTATATTTAAAAATGTTTCATATTGACCAGCAAAAGAAAAATTTTCTAAATCTTCCTTTGTTCCACTACTTCTAACAGCATAGTTCTTGTTTGAATCAATATTTTTAGTTATCTCGTTTTTTATTGAATCTCCAATTTTTACATCATCAAATAATTTTAATATTTTTCCACTTATTTCTTTTACATTATCTTTATTTAATTTTTTTATAAGACTTTTTATATTAGTGTCTATTTTATTTAGTTTTATTATTTGTGTATATATATCACTATCTAGTACAAAACCATTTGGTACATTGAACCCATTTGATTTCATCTCTATCAAAAATTTTGCTTTATTTCCAATTTTTCCATTATCCTTTTCATTAAACTTCACTAACATTTTTACCCTCACCTTATCTAAAACATATTTTTTCTTAATCTCATAAAATATAACATCATATTTATTAATATATGTGTTATCGTTCCAAGTGCAATATAACCAAGAATCATAAAAAGTGTCATTTTATAAAAATAATTTGCGACTAAAACACAACCAATAACAGAGTCAGCTTGATCTAGAACTATGAAAAATATTTTTTTTATGCCTTTAGTAGTTTTTCCTGGTAAGATATCTAATCTTCTCTTTATAAAACTATTAGGCAATTCACAAAGAGCATAAGCTAGTCCTAAAAGAATGCCAATTATAATATTATATGTAAATGTATTGTCATGATTTATGTATAAAAAGTTATATTGTTCCATTTTTGATACACTACATATTAATCCCCATAAACATGCTGTAAATATATTTAAAATCACATAGCCAATTAATCCTTTCCAAGTTTTATTGTCGCCAAATATCCTTTTTCCATCTATAAATTTCCTATTTCCATCTATTGGTATCGCTAATTTTTTTAGAATTTTTGATTTACACCATATCATGTTTAATATGCCTGCCAAGATTGGGGACATTAAAGTTATGTACATACTCAAAATGTTATCTACCATTTTTTACCTCAATTCTTTCTAGTTTTTTAGATTTATTCTTCCAATAATAATTATAATATAATGATGTATGTTTTTTAGCTAATTTCATACTTTTTAACAAGTCGAATATTTCATCTTCTTTTTTTAACATTTCTTGTATAGTCATTTTATCTTTATTTATATATATATCGTCTTCTAATTTATTTCTATATTCATAAAAATCATCTGGAATTTCAAATCCTATTAATCCTCTAAATAATTTTTCTTTTTTTCTCCAATATCTGTCATCTATTGTATTGTTACATATAGGATACTCAATATTTTGCCCAAATTTCCAGTATTTGAAAACACTCATACAAGGACAAGACGTTCCTGTAAACCATACATTTATATCATCATTTATTAGCTCAACTACAAATGATGAAGTAGTGTGATCGCCAACAATTCCACCTGCATGCATACATGGACTTGAAACTGAATATTTGCAAAATACTTTATTATCTTGTATGTTATGTGTTCTTAATATTTTAAATATATCTTTTACTTCTTTTACTTCTTCAATTTTTGAATATGTTTGTTTTTGTCTTTCTTTCGCTTTTGAAAAATATGTTATAATTTGATTTTCTTTTATATTATTATCTTGTTCACATAAGCAATTTGATATTGTAGCTTTATCTTTTTTTAAAATTTTAAATTGTTTCATTTCTGTTTCAACAATATACAGCTCTTTTTTATCCATAATTAAAAATGAATTATTATATAAAAACTGATGATCAAATCCACAATTTCCACCTTGTCCATATTTAGCAATTAAATCTTTAATCACATTTACAGCTTCTAATGCAGTTTTACTTCGTTCTAATCCTAATCTAACTAAGTCCATACCTATTAAGCCTTTGTTTTTACAAACTCTAGTAGTGAATATTGCTTCGTTTCCTATACAAACTCCATATTCATTTACTCCCATTTCTGCTCCCCATATCCATGATGGTCTAGAAATAAGAATAGAATACACCTCTTTAACTTCTTTTATTTCTATATATGTAAGTTTAACTTTATCTGATACTGTTTTATGTCTTTCAATAAATTCTATTACTTGTGATTCATTTGGACTTCTATCACTGTTTTTTCCAAATAAAGCTCTATCTTTATTAATAATTCCAATTGTATCGCACATCTTATACTCCTTTCTTATTAAAGGATTATTTATATGTTTTCATTTTTCGACGAAATACTACAATTTATTTATACTATATTAACTCAAAAAATGCAATAATATAGGAGACTTTTTGGTTTATGATTATTGCAAATTTTTACCTGTCAGAATTTATTTTGTATAACAATACACGTGAGAACCTATGTTTTATCCTTAAAGTAATAAATATCCTCCGGCTTAGCCGGAGGTATTTTACTAATATCGCCTAAAAGGCTATGTTATAAGCAGAGCCTCAAGGCTCATAGCTGTTCCGA
>CANQQF010000048.1 GCA_947625985.1 uncultured Clostridia bacterium
CGTAAAACGGGTGGTCTGCTCTTAGCCTAGAAGGCTATTGTTCTGGCACTAGTGGGCTCAAGCCCTTCTGAATGGTCTGTCAACCGCATTTCTTTCTCAGGCTACCACTTAAGTGGTCCTAATCCTTTTTTTATTTTTCTTTCTTTTTCTTTTTTATCTTTCTCAAATGGATCTACATATTCCTTAATACTTATTTGATCTGTTGCTATATCTTCTTGTAACTGCTTTCTTATATATTCTTCTATTGCTTTTTTATTTTTGCCTACTGTATCTACGTAGTACCCTTTACACCAAAAGTGCCTATTTCCATATTTGTACTTTAAATTTGCATGTCTATCAAATATCATTAAGCTACTCTTTCCTTTCAAATATCCCATTATGCTTGCCACACTATATTTTGGCGGTATTGTTACTAACATATGTACATGATCTGGACATAATTCTGCTTCTATTATTTCTACTCCTTTTTGTTCACACAAACGCCTTAATATTACTCCTATGTCCTTTCTTATTTTTCCGTATATTACCATTCTTCTATATTTCGGTGCAAATACTATATGATATTTGCAATTGTATGAACTATGTGCTAAACTATTCTTGTCTATTTTCATAGATAAAATACCTCCTTTGTTTTTTATTTTGCGGTTGACCAAAACCACTTTTATTATAACAAAGGCGGTATTTTATTGCACCCATAGCTAGAAGCTTTTTGAACCCCACGTATAACGTGGGGGTTTCTTTAGCCAATAAAAAAACTGATGATAGTAAAAACTAACATCAGTTTTTTAACTAGTAAAATATATAAAAAATAAAATTAGTAAAAATATTAGAAAAAATCATGCAGAAGTTAGTTGAATTAATATCTTCTTTCTATTTCTTACTTTATACAAAAAGCTGCATACAATGGTATTGATTTTATTCCGTTTGCATACCCAAAATTTTTAGTGGAAATTCTTATTGCATATTTAGGCTTCTCTTCTCTTATATATGTATTTAAACTTGTTGATTTTACACTGCTTCCGGCTTTTTACTTCAATAGGGATTATCCCATCGTTATTATATAATAAGAAATCAATTTCTGCATTTTTACCATGTGTCCAGAAATATAAAGAATTTTTATTAACACTTAATTGTTGAGCAATATAATTTTCGGTAATTGCTCCTTTATATTCAAATGCTTTGTCCAGCATAATATCAGAATAATTTATTTCACTAATATTTGTTAAAATCCCTACATCACTCAAATATAATTTAAAAGAATCTTCATTTATTTTTTTATCTTTAGCTAATTGACTTGGTATGTTTTTATATACTCTTTCAATTTTTATAGTTTCCAAATAATTATTAACATATTTTTTCATATCAGCAATATACATATCTATAATATCTGACACTATATGAGAATCAAATCTCATTATATCTAAATCATTTTCAATAAAATTATTTACTGCTTCAGGCATTCCTCCAACACATAAATACTGCCTATATAGTTTAAGAGCTTTTTGATGTGCTATGTCTGGTAACGGTTGTGTATTTAAATAACATTCTTCTATTTTGTTTTTAAGCAATTGATTATCTGTAGCTATTAAAAATTCTTCAAAAGTCATTGGATACATATATTCCATTCGTACTTTTCCAACAGGAAATGAGTTTTCAAATCGACTAATTTTCACTCCGTAGCAAACTTCCAGCACATACTATCTTATAAGGCTTTTCTGATTCATTAAAGTATTTTAATGAAACAATAAAATTTTCACTTACTTGAACTTCATCGAAGAAAAATAAGGTTTTATTTAAATCTATTTTTTTCCCTACATATAATTCCAACTCTTCTAAAATTTTTGATTCATCTATAGTTTTTTCAAATATATTCTTTATGTCTAAATCTTTTTCTAAATTAAAATATAAAAATTCTTCAAAATTTTCTTTCCCAAATTTTTGTATTATATATGTTTTTCCTATTTGTCTCAATCCAACAACCATCAAAGGTTTTTTCATTCCTGAAGTTTTCCACTGTTTTAATTTTTCTTCAAAAAATCTATACATTTATCTTACCTCCTACTGGTATAATTCTAACATAAGAAAAATAATGAGTCAATAAAAGATTGCCACTTTTTGACTGGCTTTTTATATAAAGATTGCCACTTTTTGTCTTTTTTCGATTTAATTCTCTTTTATTTAGCTATTTTTCAGAATTTTCTGAAAACAGCAAAAAAATATAATCGTGTATGCGATTTGGAAACAGGCATTTATCATAATATCTAAGATATCAGAAAGATTGTTTATATAGTGAAGTCTACAGGCATAATTTGACAGGTTTCCCATCAAATTTTCTTCACTGTAAAATAAAAGTTTCTGATAGCTTAGAAAATAATGATAATTAAATTTCAACAATTAAAGTTGAATATATATCACTTCTATGTATGTGGAGATGAAGTTTTATTCCAAATCGCATACACGATTATACTTTTTATATAAAGATTAACTATATTATCATTAAAC
>CANQQF010000049.1 GCA_947625985.1 uncultured Clostridia bacterium
TTTTTGTAATAAGTTGCAAAAATTATATCATTATTTACATAATATGTCAACAATTTTGATGTTTACAATACTTTTTTGTTATGGTATTATGGTTTCAAATTTATATTAAAAAGGAGTAGTTTTATGAATTTTGAAGATAATCAATTTATGATTTTTCCTTTATATGTTTTTTTCATATTTATTTATATTATTTTTTATAGATATTGTTTAACTTCTCATTCATTAAAAGCACCAAATTTAGATGATTCTAAGTTAAAATCTATAAAAAAGAAAAAAATAATATTAGAAGTTATTTTATTTGTATTTTCAATAGCTTATTCTATTTGTTTGGCTCTTTTTTATTATACATTTTGGGCTTTTATTCCCATTATTATTTTGGGCTGTTCAATTATATTTAGATTACTTAAACAAATTAAACTATTTAATATTTTATTCTTAATCTTTATTGCATTAAGTTTATTATTTAATGTTTTTGGTCCACTTTTAGAACTTAATACATTATCTCATAATTGTAATATCATGAGTGAAGTTGAAATTTCAGCCTTTAATTCTAGATTCCAACAATATGAAGGAGAAAACGTAACAGGTGCACAAGTAATAAGTTTAGTTCAAAAAGTCATATCAAATAACTCTAATCCAGCTAATGAAGATAGACAAGTTTTAATTACAGGAGATATGATTAATGGAAGTGGTACAAGTTTTGATACTTCAACTATAAAAGATAATAAAAAATATAAAATTGAGATAACTGGTTATTATGATTCTAACTCCCCATATTCTGGGTTAGTAAAGGAGATAACAATAACTCAACAACAATAAAAATCTAAATTTTATGAAAAAAGGAGAATCTAATGGAAAATAAGGAAAATGGAAAAAATGAATATGAAAAAATAACAAGTTATGAAGAAGAAAAAGATTTAATCAATTATTTTTTTAAAATAACTATTATAATTATTATAGTTTTTATTCCAGTTTTACTCATGTTTTTATTGATTTTTAATCAAGCTAGCAATATAACTCATAAACCAATTATTTATCTATACCCAGAAGAAACAACAGAATTATCAGTAACTTTAGGAAAACCTGAAAATATTACTTGTTCTTATCCTAATTATGAAAATGGTTGGAATGTTATTGCTAACCATGATGGTAGTTTAGTTGATACTAATACTGGTAGAAACTTATATGCTTTGTACTGGGAAGGTATTAATACTTCTAAAGTAGATTTTGATGAAGGTTTCGTTGTGAAATCAGAAGATACTATTGACTTTCTAGAAGATAAGCTTGCTATTTTAGGTTTGAATGAAAGAGAATCTGAAGAGTTTATTGTATACTGGTTACCTAAATTACAACAAAATAAATATAATTTAATTAGATTTGCAAGCATGGATGAAATTAACGAAAGTATGCCTTTAAATTTTTCTGTTCAACCAGATACTGTTATTAGAGTTTTAATGGAATATAAAGGAATCAATAAGCCAGTTGATATAAAAGAACAAAGGCTTACTACTCCTGAAAGAAAAGGATTTGTCGCTGTTGAATGGGGTGGAAGCGAAATTAAATAAAATAAAAATAAAAGGTTAATTTTAGATATGTCTTACTGTCGCACCTAAAGGTGCTCCAAGCTGCGCGACATATTAAAAATTAATCTTTTATTTTTTCAGTCTTACTGTCGCACCTAAAGGTGCTCCAAGCTGCGCAACATATTAAAAATTAATCTTTTATTTTTATTCTATTCCTAAATACTCGTTATAAGTTACTTCTCTATCAATTACTGTTCCGTCTTCTTTTATATCTATTATTCTGTTTGCTACTGTTTGTGTAAGCTCGTGGTCATGTGATGTAAATAAGATATTTCCTACGAATTTTTTCATTCCTTCATTTACTGATGTTATACTTTCCATGTCTAAGTGATTTGTTGGTTCGTCAAATATTAAGAAATTTGCTCCTGATAACATCATTTTTGATAGTACACATCTTACTTTTTCTCCTCCTGATAATACTTTTACTTTTTTTAGTGCTTCATCTCCAGAAAATAGCATTCTTCCTAAAAAACTTCTTACATATGTTTCGTCTGGATCTTTTGAATATGCTCTTAACCAATCTGTTAAGTTGTCATCAGTTTCAAATAAGTAGTTATTATCTTTTGGGAAATAGTTGTGTGTTATTGTTGTTCCCCATACTATTTCACCTTCGTCTGGTTCCATTTCACCTGATATTATTTGGAATAATACTGTTTTTGCATTTTCGTTATCAGCTAGAAATGCTATTTTGTCATTTTGTTTTACGTCAAATGTTACTTTGTCTAATATTTTTACTCCTTCGATTGTTTTTGATATTCCTCTAACTGATAGTATTTCTTTTCCTGGTTCTCTGTCTGGTTTGAAATCTACATATGGATATTTTCTGTTTGATGGTTTAATTTCTTCTAATTGGATTTTTTCTAATGTTTTCTTTCTTGATGTTGCTTGTTTTGATTTTGATGCATTTGCACTGAATCTTGCTATGAAGTCTTGTAATTCTT
>CANQQF010000050.1 GCA_947625985.1 uncultured Clostridia bacterium
TTCTATAAGTTTTTAATCACACCCGCACAGCGGGCGGTTGTTGTTTCGCTTCGCTTCACAAGGCTAAAGCGTAATGTAAACACTCTTCTCTAAATAGAGAAGAGTGTTTTGTAGACTTCATAAAAGATGAATTTTCTTTATAAATAATTTTTAATATTTATACTTTTTAATAATCAAATATTTCTTCCGTTTCTTCCATTCTTTTTATTATCTCTACACCAAATGGACAGTTTTTTTCACAGTTACCACATTTAACACATTCTGATGCGTGATGATTTAAAATTTTATAATGCTCTCTTACTGTTTCTGGTATTTCTCCTTGTGCTTTTACTAAATCTGTATATTTGTTCACAGTTGCTATATCTATACCAACTGTACATGGAGCACAATGTCCACAATAAACACATTTTCCTATCATGTTATTTCTTGGAATTTTTGATAATATCTGACCGTAATCCTTTTCTTCTTTTGTTGCTGTTTCAAATTTAAGTGCTTGTTCTACTTCTTCTATATTTTTAACACCTAACATTACTGCTGACACTCCAGGTCTTGTTAAACAATAACTTATACATTGAACAGGTGTAAATGATACATTAAATGGAGATAATTCCTTATTCAATAATTTACCACCAGAATAGCATTTCATAACTGTTATAGCTACATTTTCTTTTTCACATAGTTGATATAATTCCTCTCTATCTTTATCTATTTTAAAATTTATATCTTTATAATTATTTTTATCAAATAATTCATTACAATCTTCACTTGCAGGTTGCACATCATAACAAGGGTTTATTGAAAACAATAACACATCTATCAATCCTGTTTGTATAGCTTTTTTAGCTACTATTGGATTATGAGAACTCATACCGATAGCTTTAATTTTTCCTTCTTCTTTTAACTGTTTTACATATTCAATTATTTTGCCCTCGAAAACTTCTTTGAAGTCATCTTCTGCATCTATGTAATGTAACATTCCAACATCTATATAATCCGTTTGCAATCTTTCCAATAAATCATTAAATGCACTTTTTGTTTTTTCTAAATTTCTTGTTCTTAAATATTGTCCATTTTGCCATGTTGAACATATATGAGCTTCTATTACATACTCTTTTCTTATATTTAACTGTTTTAATGCTTCGCCTAAGTTACTTCTTAATTCTGGATCTGAACTATATAAATCAATAAAATTAATTCCATTTTCAAAGCCATAACTCAACATTTCTTTTGTTTCTTCTAAACTTTTATTACAGAATCCTTCACATCCAAATGCAATCTCACTTACTTTCAAATCAGTTTTACCTAAATTTCTATAATTCATAATTTAATTCTCCTGTTTTATATTATTTTAATTTATGCTTAATACTAAAGCCAAATTGCTACTTTCTAAAATACTTTTTAGTTCATTTTCTGTTTTATTTGTTATTTCTCCAAGTTTTGTATAATCCCATGAATTTGAACCATAGAATATGGAAATTTGATTTCCCTGATATAACATTACATCTCCTGCTTTTGTTTTTATTTGTGTGTCATTTTTAGGTAGGCTAAAGCCTAAATTTCCAACTTGTTCAAAACTTCCGTATTCGTTGGTATTTACTGTTATATCGCCTTGTTTTAATTTTTCTATTAAGGCTTTTGTTGCTTCATTTTGTTCTAATTTCATATTTAATGTTTCATTTCCTACTTTTATTTTTATTTCTTCCACTTCATTATCTTGCACCTTTCCTTCTATATTTTCGTTAGTGTTTTCAGTAGCTAAATTTTCTGTTGTTTCTGTATTTTTATTTTCTTTAAATCCTAATTTTTCTAACCATTTTATTGTTTGTTCTTTTCCTTCTTCAGTTCTTGCTGTAGTTCCTCTTACTGGAAGTCCTTCTAATATTGTACTATTTGAAAGTTTGCTTTCTATCTCTTTGTATGTTCCTGAATTTCCACTTCCTTCGTGTGTGTTAAAAGGTATTATTGTTTTTCCGTCAAAATTATTATTGTCTAAAAAACCTTGTACTACCATAGGAATATCACCATCCCATATTGGATAACCTATAAAAATTATGTCATAATCTTTAACATCTATATCTCCAACATAATTTATTTTCGTCTTATTTCTTTGTTCTTCTTGTGCTTCTTTTACAAGTTCATCATAAGGTGTTGGATATGTTTTATCTGGTATTATTTCAAATTCATCTGAATTTAAATAATTTATAATGTATTCTGCCATCATTTTTGTATTACCTTTTTCTACATTTCCTACTGAATAATTTTCTCCACTATGTGAGAAATATGTTACTAAAACTTTTCCATCTAAATTTACATCTTTATTTATTTCTTGATTTCCTTCTGTCATATTTTCTATTTTTTCATTTTGTGGTTTACTTAAACTTTTTATAGTAATGCATGCTCCTATTGCTAATACTAATGCTAAAATAATTAAAATAACTTTCTTATTCATTTTTTTCCTCCATTATTTTAAATTTTCTTTGAAAAATGTTTCTATTTTATCAAAAGGTATTACACCTGTATCGTCATATAAATCTGTATGAACAGCATTTGGAATAATCATAAGTTCTTTATTGTCAGTATATTTGCAATTTGTAGTCATATTTTTGTAAGCATCTTTACTAAAATAACAAGAGTGTGCTTTTTCTCCATGTATCATTAAAACACTTGAACGAATTTCATTGCTATATTTTAATATTGGTTGATTGATAAATGACATACATCCAATTTTATTCCATCCACCATTTGAATTTA
>CANQQF010000051.1 GCA_947625985.1 uncultured Clostridia bacterium
GAAAGGAGGGTTAAGCGAAAGGAGGTAAATACCTCCCAAGCCGCTTTTTAGGAAAGAAGCAATTCTTTCCTTTTTTTTATTGTATAGGAAAAATCGTCAGATTTTGACGTATACAACAAGGTTAAGTTACATATATTCGCCCAAATGCGAAGCATTTGTGGCATGTGGCGAAGCCACTTTTCTTATTCTATTAAAAAATTATCCATAAAGTCATATTTTCTTTCGTAATCTTTAGTTTTTTCATTAGAAAGACAAACTTCAGAACGATTTTTCTTCAAAAATTCAATAATCTGATAAACATCAATCCAAATCTCATTAGCACTATCAAATTGTGATTCATCAAAAACAAGTTCCATACCAAAATGTAAGTGAGGGATATTAATATTATTAACATTTTCTTTAGTACTATATCCAGTCATACCAAGATATCCAATAACATCGCCAGCTTTAACAGTCATACCTTCTTCAAGTCCTTCAATATAAGGATGATCTTTTCTTAAATGAGCATAGTAATAGTAACGTTTAGAATCTAAACTTCTAATACCAATACGCCATCCACCATATTGATTCCAACCTATATGTTGAACAACACCAGACTCAACAGCAATTACTGGTGTACCAATACTTCCGAAGTAAATCATTTCCTAGATGAGTTCTTTTAAAACCATAAGAACGAGAATTTCCAAAATCATCATAATGACTGAAATTATAATTTTTGGCAATAGGTAGAAAAGCTTTAATTCCATAAGTATCTTTAAAAGATTTTGTACCATTTTCATTTTCAACCTGAATTGAGTAGTTGCCAATAAAACCGCCTAAAACGGCAGAGTAACTTTCAAAATAATAATTATAATATTTTAAATCTTTAGTTAAATCTTCAATGGATTTGCCATTATTAATTTCAGAAATCAAAGAATCCAAATCACTTTTTTTATAATTTTTAAAATTACCACCATTACGGCAAGCAAGATAAGCTAAAAGTTCTATCCAATTATATGTAATATTTTCATTATTATTATGAGAATCAATATCAAGTTTTGCAGTATCACTCAGTGCCTCATGAGTAACAGAGAAATCAACCCATTTAATATAATCATTTTTCTCATCTTGTTCATTAGCGAAAGATGAAAAAATCAATATAGAAAATATAATAATTAAAACAAGAATTAGAATTAGAATAAATTTTCTATTTATATGGTAAGATTTAATAAACACTAGTAAACACCTCATAAAAATATATTAAAAAAAGCAATGAAATATGATAATACTAAATAGACAAAAATCGACTTTTTTGATATTATTTATGTGAAAATTTTAACAAAGGAAAATAAAAATATGGTGTTTTTTTTAGTTTCAATAATATCAGCAACAGCATTACTAATAATAGTAAATGATGTAATGTTTAATAAACGAAGAGATAAAAGAATAAAGATTGGAGAAGTAATAATATTTATAGGAATTTTAGTTTTTTTAATAATAAATATGTCTACAAGTATAGTAAAAAGAAACTTAGTAGAAAGTGTTCCAGAAACGAAAATTCTAGGTGAAGAAATAACAATATATAACTTAGATGGAACTTCTCAAAAAACAACAACTGGTCAATATTTATATGATAATTTTGTAACAGATGTTTTTGATGGGCATACAAATATATCAAAACATGAATACAATATGAACAATATCAGAGTAATCGTAGTTGCAGTAGCATTTTTAATATATTGGATTGTTTTATTAGTATTGTTTGAAAAAGAAGAAAAAGTATTTCGTTTTGATATAATAGAAGATGAAGAACTATTAAAAAAATACAATCCGCTAATGGCAGCATGTATAGCACAAAACAGAAATATTATGTGTCGAGATGTAATAGCAATAATTTTAGACTTAGTAAATAAAGGAAAACTTAAATTAAAAATTATTCCAGATGCTTCAACAACAAATATTAAATATAAATATCTAGTATACAAAAATGTTAATAGCAATTACTCTATGGATTCAATTGAAAGAGAAGTATATAATTGGATATTTGAAGAAGAACATAAATTTAACCAAGGCATTATACAATATGATTACATAGTTAAGTCAGAAAAAGGAGAATTTCAAATAGACCTTGTTAAAAGAATAAAAGAAATGAGTGAATCTAGTGGTACATTAAATAAACTACAAGAATTAAATTCCCATGCACAACAAGAATTAAACAAAATAGGAGCTAATGAGCAGTCAGTTCCATTAGGGTTATTAATCCTTAATAACTTATTGTTAGTATCAAGTATCTTTTTAGTAACACATCACATAATAAAAAATGGAATGAATGTTACAATAAGTACAGAACATGTAGTATATGCAATATTAATTATGATTTTTGCAATTTGTATTTTGCCAATAATATACATTTTCTCTTTAGCAGTTATATCAGTCATTAGGGGAATATTTAAAACACTCATCCAAATTACAGAAAATTATACAGGGAGAAAATTAATATCAAAATCAGTATCAATCATTTGTGCAACAATAATAGTTATGATAATTTATTCAACTTTTGCAAAAGATGTATATATTTTATATGATATATTCTTGTTAGGAGTAACATTTTTAATAATATCAACAGATGATTATATGTTAAAGCACGACAGAAAAATATTAAATGATTATTACAATCTAACAAGACTTGAAGAAAGAGTTAGAAATACGCTTATGAAAGATGAAAATATAGAATACATTAAATTGTGGGAAATGTACTACCCATATTCAGTAGCATTTGGAATACCAAAACCAGTAACAGAACAAATGGGAACTATTCAAGATGATAGTAATGTGTTATTAACAAAACCAGTTGTAGAAAATATTTATTACCTATGTAAAAGTTATTTAGAAGTAATGTGGGAAATGGAATTTACAGACAGAAAGTCAAGAATGAATATATTTGAAAGATTTTAGAAAAAGGACTTGAAAAATAAGTAAAATCACAGTATAATATACTGGTACATAAAATTTGTACCAGTATATTTGTAATTTTATATGCAGCTGTAGCTTAACTGGATAGAGCATTCGGCTACGAACC
>CANQQF010000052.1 GCA_947625985.1 uncultured Clostridia bacterium
TATATTGCTAATTCCTAATCTTTTTGCATTTTCTTCAATAAGTCTAGTTCTATGTTCATGAATATCCCATGCTTCTACCTTTCCTTTGTTATTCATTAATTCTGATATATATGTTGTTTTTCCTCCTGGAGCACTACAAGCATCTAATATATTTTCATTTTCTTTTGGCTCTAATATTATACTTGGAAGTGATGCAACCTCATCTTGAATTGTGAAAAAGCCTTTTTTAAATAATTGTAAATTTTCAATATTTTTTATCCTGTCTATATATAAAAAATTTTCTAATATACCATCTTCTAAATTTAATTTTTCTTTTACTTCTATTTTTGTCGTTTTTTGTCGATTTATACGTATACTAATTTTTGCTTTTTTATTTGAAAATTTACAAATTTCTTCTGTTTCTTTAATATTTTTTTCTTCCAGTATTTTTTTTACAATCCACTCTGGCATTGATGTTGTTTTAGAAATTCTTTCAATATCATCTTTTATCTCGAACATTTCTACATAATCTTGCTTTTCTACTTTTCTTAAAATTGCATTTACAAAATTACTACTCGCTTTGTGCCCATATCGTTTTGATAAATTAACACTTTCATTTACTGCTGCTGATTTTGGAATTTTATCTAAAAAAACTATTTGATAAATTCCCATTCTTAAAATATTAATAATCCATGGTGATATTTTTTTTAATTTTATTTTTGAATATTTTTTTATTATTTCGTCAAGTGTAAGCTTCCATGAAGTAACACCATATACAATCTCTGAAATTAAACCAATATCTTTTTCATTTAGATTTTTTCTATTATTAGATATTTCCTGTGTTAATGCAATATTTGAATAAGCTTTATTTTGGTCAATATTATATAAAATTTTCAAAGCGATATTTCTTGCTTTATCCATTTTTTCCTCCTATATTCTTATTTTTCATCCCCATTTTCTCAAATATTATTTATATTGTCAATTTATATTTTTTCATATTTTGTATATTTTTTTTTATATTGGAAAAGATATAAATAAATTTATTTTGGAGGTTAGTTATGGAAATAAAAAAACATTTAAATGTAACAGGAACATCTAATATTTCATGGAAAGATGCTACTGTAAAAGCTATTGCAGAAACTGCAAAAACTGTTGATCTTTTATCAGGAGTTAAAATTCTAGATCAAAGAGCTGATATAGAAGATGACAAAATTGTAAAATATTATGTTGATTTGGATATATGTTTTGTGGTTGATTTAGAAAGAAAAAACAATGAATAAAATTCAAATTAAAGGAGGTATCTATTATGAACAATCCTACAGAAAGTCAAGAAACTTATAAAAAGTATGTTGATAAAAAATCTCCTAATTCTCCTATTTTAAAGAATTGTTTTAATGCATTTTGGGTTGGAGGATTAATATGCACTTTAGGACAAATTATATTTAATATTTGTCAAGAAAGAGGTTTTGATACTACTATGTCTAGTACAATTGTTTCAATACTTTTAATAGGTATTTCAGCATTTCTGACTGGTTTAAATATTTTTAACAAAATTGGTAAATTTGCAGGAGCTGGTTCTCTAATTCCTATTACAGGATTTGCTAACTCTATAGTCTCTCCTGCAATGGAATATAAATCTGAAGGTTATGTTATGGGTGTTGGAAGCAAAATGTTTACTGTAGCTGGTCCAGTTCTTGTCTTTGGAATTTCAGCTTCAATAATAGTGGGTATCATTTATTTAATTTTTAATACACAATCAATTACTTTAGTTTGATTTTAGGAGGTGTTAATTTGGAAAAGTTAGGAAAACAAACTATAAAATTTAATGCTCCTCCAACAATTTTGGAATGTAGTACAATTGTTGGTCCAAAAGAAGGACAAGGTCCTTTAGCAAAATATTTTGATCAATGTTTAACTGATGAATTTTGGGGAGAAAAAACCTGGGAAAAAGCTGAAAGTAAAATTATCAAAGAAACTATTAATTCCGTTATTAACAAATCTGGTATTCCCTCATCAGATATAGATTACTGTTTTGCTGGTGATTTATTAAATCAATGTATTTCTTCTAGTTTTGGTATTAGAGATTCTAATATTCCATTTTTCGGAATATTTGGTGCTTGTTCAACATTTGTAGAAGGTTTGTCTTTAGGTGCTATTTGCACAGAAAGTATCGCATCAAATGTTCTTTGTGCTACCTCAAGCCATTTTTGTAGTGCAGAGAAACAATTTCGTTTTCCATTAGAGTTAGGAAATCAACGACCTCCTACTTCTCAATGGACAGTAACTGGATCAGGTGCTGCTATTATTTCAAAAAATGGTAAAGGACCATTTATAACTAATATCACTACTGGAAAAATTGTAGATATGGGAATTACTGATGCAAATAATATGGGTGCAGCAATGGCTCCTGCTTTTATTGATACTTTAATAACACATTTTTTAGATACTGGAAGAAATCCTAGTTATTATGATCTTATTCTTAGTGGTGATTTAGGTTATGTCGGAAAAGATATTGCTATAGATCTTGCTAAAAAACAAGGATATAACATAAAGAGTAATTACAATGATTGTGGTGTTTTGATTTTTGATAAAAATGCTCAGGATACTCATTCTGGAGGAAGTGGTTGTGCTTGTTGTGGATCTGTATTTTCTGGATATATATATAAACAATTAAAATCTAGAAATTTAAAAAAGGTTCTTTTAATTGCTACTGGAGCATTAATGAATTCTATGTCTGTTCAACAAGGTGAGTCAATTCCTGGAATTGCACATGCCATTAGTATAGAAGTATAACGAAAGGAATGAATATATATGAATATAAATTGGGCAAATGTTTTTAATATAATGAGTTTAGTTAAAGCTTTTGCTGTTGGTGGAGTTATTTGTATTATTGGACAAATTTTAATAGATAAAACAAAATTAACACCTGCTAGGATTTTAGTTTTATTTGTCACTTTAGGTGCAATTCTTGGAGGTTTAGGCATATATAAATATTTAGTTGATTTTGCTGGTACAGGTGCTACTGTTCCTCTTACAGGATTTGGCTATAATCTTTCTAAAGGAGCTATTGAGGGTGTACAAGAATCTGGTTTTATCGGTGCTTTTACTGGAGGTGTTAAAGCATCAGCAGGTGGTATAGCTAGTGCTGTTTTGTTCGGATATTTAGCTTCACTAATTTCTAAACCAAAAATGAAAAAGCAATAAAAAAAGCGTTAAACGCTTTTTTTATTGCTTTTTTATTTCATTGCTTCTTCTACTGCAACAGCTACTGCTACTGATGCACCAACCATTGGGTTGTTACCCATTCCTATTAATCCCATCATTTCAACATGGGCAGGAACTGATGAACTTCCTGCAAATTGTGCATCTGAGTGCATTCTTCCCATTGTATCAGTCATTCCATATGATGCAGGTCCTGCTGCCATATTGTCTGGATGTAAAGTTCTTCCTGTTCCTCCACCTGATGCAACTGAGAAGTATTTCTTACCTTGTTCATTACATTCTTTTTTATATGTACCTGCTACTGGATGTTGAAATCTTGTAGGATTTGTAGAATTTCCTGTTATAGAAACATCTACTCCTTCAAGGTGCATTATTGCAACACCTTCTCTAACATCATTTGCTCCATAGCATCTAACTTTTGCTCTTTCTCCATCTGAATAAGGTATTTCTTCCACAACTTTTAC
>CANQQF010000053.1 GCA_947625985.1 uncultured Clostridia bacterium
CCATTTTCTATAGTCGCTTTTCCATTATTATGAGCTTCATGTATATGATGATAAGTTAAAGTTTCTTGTATTTTTTTGGCTTTTTTTGATAATTTTTTTTGTGAAGTATAGTGTTTTGTATCATAAGGGCGAAGGTGAAGCTTATCAATAAAACATTCTTCTCCATACAACTCAATTAATTTTTCTTTTGCTCTCTTATTTGCACTCATCCACAAATACTCCTTTTATATATTTTATATGTTCATAATAACATTACAAATTTAAATATTCAATACAAAAAATGATTTTTTTCGAGGTGATTTTATATTTTTAAATTATTTAATATTTTTTTCATTTTTTTAATAATGTTAATACTTTTTATTAGTGTTTTTTTTATTCCGATTTATTCAAATTCAAATGCTTCAAATTCAGAAATTTTAGATTTTAATCCAGATGGATTTGTTTGGCCAATTCCTGGATATACAAAAATAAGCTCATTTTTTGGTAAAAGAAATGCTCCTACATCAGGAGCATCAAGCTCACACTCAGGGATAGATATTCCTGCTCCAGTAGGAACAAAATTTATTGCTGTTGCAGATGGAGAAATAACATTCAGACAGTTTTTAGGAGCAGGAGGATATACAATAACACTTTCTTTCGCAGAGTTTAAAGTTTCATATTGCCACTGTGATCCAAATTTCATTGTTAATGTTGGAGATAAAATAAAACAGGGAGAAATAATAGGATATGTTGGACCAAAAAATGTTTATGGAGTAAAAGGAAATCAATATTTTGATGCAGATGGAAATCCGACAAATGGAGCAACAACAGGACCACATCTTCACCTAGGAATTCGAATTAATGGCAAATATGTAAATCCATTGGATTATTTTTAAATAAAATTTGTAATCAAATGAAATAGCCTAGAAAGTAAGTAATTAGTATTAGAATTCACTTGACTTTTGTAAGATAAATATTATATAATATATGCAGTTAAATAATTACGTTGAAGAAGAAAAAATACGAGAATATTCATTTATAGAGAATTGGTGATGGTGAAATACCAGTAATGAGTACGTATGGGGAGCTTTGGAGTAATAAATAAAATTAAGGTGCTTAAAATCTAAAAAATTTGTAATTTAGATTTTAAGAATTAGGGTGGAAACGCGGAAATAATAACTTTCGTCCCTAGCAATATTGCTAGGTTTCGAAAGTTTTTTTGATTAAAAAGAACTTTTGAAACCAGAGAAAAAGGGAGGTATTTATTATGTTAAAATCAATGGACACTTTAGTTGCATTATGCAAAAACAGAGGAATTATTTATGCAGGATCTGAAATTTATGGAGGACTTGCAAATACGTGGGATTATGGACCTTTAGGAAATGAAATTAAAAACAATGTGAAAAATGCATGGAGAAAAAAATTTATTCAAGAACAAAAAGATATTGTTGGATTAGATGCAGCAATATTAATGAATCCAGAGACTTGGGTTGCTTCAGGACATGTAGGTGGATTCTCTGACCCATTAATAGATTGTAAAGAATGTAAAACAAGACACAGAGCTGATAAACTAATTGAAGAGTGGGCTCATGATCAAGGTAAAGATATGATAGCAGATGGAATGTCTGATGAAGAATTAATAAATTTTATAACAGAAAATAAAATTCCATGTCCAAATTGTGGAAAAACGAATTTTACAGATATAAGAAAATTCAATTTAATGTTTAAAACATTTCAAGGAGTAACAGAAGATGCAAAATCAGAAATTTATTTAAGACCAGAAACAGCACAAGGAATTTTTGTAGATTTTAAAAATGTACAACGTACATCAAGAAAAAAAGTACCATTTGGAATTGCACAAATAGGTAAAGCTTTTAGAAATGAAATAACACCAGGAAACTTTACATTCAGAACAAGAGAATTTGAACAAATGGAACTAGAATTTTTCTGCAAACCAGGAACAGATTTAGAGTGGCATAAATACTGGAAAGAATATTGCGAAAATTGGTTAATATCATTAGGAATGAAAAAAGAAAATATTCGTTTAAGAGATCATTCACCAGAAGAATTATGTTTCTATAGTAATGCGACAACAGATATAGAATTTGCATTTCCATTTGGATGGGGAGAACTATGGGGAATAGCTGATAGAACAGACTATGACTTAACACAACATATGAATCATTCAAAACAAGATATGAGCTACCAAGATCCAGAAACAAACGAAAAATATATACCTTATGTAATAGAGCCATCATTAGGAGCAGATAGAGTTGTACTTGCCTTTTTATGTAATGCATATGACGAAGAAGAAATAGCTGAGGGTGATACAAGAGTTGTACTACATTTACATCCTGCAATTGCTCCATATAAAGTTGCAGTACTTCCACTTTCTAAAAAATTATCAGATAAAGCAAATGAAGTATATGATAAGCTTAGCAAAACATTTATGTGCGATTATGATGAAGCTGGAAGCATCGGAAAACGTTATAGAAGAGAAGATGAAATTGGAACACCTTATTGTGTAACAATTGATTTCGATACTTTAGAAGATAATTCAGTAACAGTAAGAGATAGAGATACAATGGAACAAGTAAGAATAAATATTAACGAACTTGAAGCTTGGATACAAGAAAAAGTAGAATTTTAACTACTAAAAAATTAATTAAAATAAATACCTCTGGCTTAGCCAGAGGTATTTTACTTATTTCTATACTTTTATAAAATTTTTCTATTATACTTAGGTTTGATGTTATGTGATATTAACACTACAATTTTTTAGTTAAATAAATCCTTTTCATATAAATCTTCAATTAATACATTTTTCTCTTCGTAATTATCAACAAAACCAACTTTTGCCGTATTTTCAGATTTATCAATTCCTTGAATCCATACAGGCCTATCATCATAAAAAATATCATGTTTTTCCTTATTGTTTAAGATATTATTAACCTCTTTCATATCCATAATTAAATACCTCCATAATTCTTTTAATAAAGTATATCCAAATAAGGTAAAAATATAACCAAAAGTCAAAAAAACTTGACATAATATTAAAATGGATATATAATAATTGTGTTAGTTTTTGGTATTAAAGTATTCTCGAACAATAAATATAAGGAGAAAAAATGGAATATACTGTAGTAACATATTACTTTGATAGTTTAAATGAATACGCGTTTAAAGTAGCAATGGAAAAATTTGAAGAAAAGGTTCAAAGAAAAATCAACGAAGGTTGGAGACCTCAAGGAGGAGTAGCTACTAGTTGTCATGGTTATAATAATTTTGATACGATGATTTATCAAGCAATGACACGGAAAAAGAAGAAAGTAAAAAAAAGCGAAAAAGAATTAAAAAAAGGACATTATAATGAGGCTATTTTAGAAAGATGAGATGAAAGGAGGCTAAAACTTATTTAGAGTT
>CANQQF010000054.1 GCA_947625985.1 uncultured Clostridia bacterium
AGGAGATATTTATATCTCCTTTTGTAATTTGTAAGAAATTTGAAACTGACTTCTTAATGATGGTGATGATGATGGTGGTGATGATGATGTCCTTTCAACTCTTCAGAATTAATTGTACATTCTTTCTCTTCGCACTTCTCTCCAAGACCTTCTACTTCCAATGTAGTATGACCTATGCCATGTTCTTTCAATTCTTCTTTAACTTCTTGTTTCAGATTTTTATTCGTACCATCACTTACAATGTGCATTGTAGAACAATTGCTATATCCATCTATACTCCATATATGAATATGGTGAATATCTTTAACACCTTCAATTTCAAGAATATGATGTTTTAATTCATCAATATTTATTCCTTCAGGTGTTTTAATTAAAAACAAATTAACAATTGATTTCATATTACCAAGAGATTCTTTAATAATGTATAAAGCTACAAATATTGATAAAATTGGATCAATTATTGTAATATTTGTGAATTTAATTGCAATTGCACCTACTAAAACTACTGCCCATCCAAGCACATCTTCTAACATATGTAGATTTACTGCTTTTTGGTTGAGTGAGTCACCTTCACGTGTAAAGTAAGCTGCCAGATAATTTATAATTACTCCTATTATAGCAAAAATAATCATACCATCGTAATTAATTGCTTCTGGTGTAATTATTCTATTTACAGCATTATAAATAACAAAGGCAGAACCAGTTAATAAGATAACTGTTGTAATCAAACTACCTAATACGGAATATCTTCCATATCCATATGTATATTTATTATTGTGTTTCTTCTTACTTATTTTTTCTAAGAAGTATGAAACACCTATGCTCATTGCATCTCCCATGTCATGAATTGAATCTGACACAATAGCAACACTATTAGTAATAGTACCTCCTATGAATTCAAATATAGAAAATCCTAAATTAAGCAGAAAAGCTATTAATATGTTTCTTTCAGTTTTGCGTTTCATTGTTTACCTCAACTTTCTATTTCACATATTAAATACCGCTTTCTTACAAATTACACTTGTGTAACTTTTATTAAAAATTATTTTTAAAGTTAACATAAGTTTGTTAGCTTCTATTATAACATATTACTTCTATCTTTTCAACTTTTATCTTTCTTGTCCTTCTAATTCTTTTTTTAAACTTGCTAAAACATTATTAAAATCTCTTTCAAATACAGTATTCTTTGCTAAATCAACAAACCATTTTTCAGATTCTTGTATATAATCTTTTTGAAATTTTTCAGATGCTAGATGGGCTTCAGATAAATTATGTATTCTATCTGCTATTTTTACCATTTTAGCTAAATCATTTTTCTTAATTCTTCCTATATATTCTTCCATTACGTATCCCTGTTCTTTTGTTAGAAGCTTTACCGCTTCAGCAATTTCACGATTAGTTAGTTTTTCTATATCTTCATACTTAGTATCTGTGTCTTCTAATAAATCATGAAATAATCCTACAAGTTGATAATCCTTTGAAAAATTTTTCTCTTTTAACATATTACTTACTTGAACTGGATGTAAATAATATGGTGTTCCTTGTTTTCTTTTTTGTCCTGAATGTTTTTCTTTGATGAATTCAATAGCTTCATTTATTTTCATATTTTTTCTCTCTTTCGTTCTATTTTATATAAATTATCAAGGTTATTAGGGTTTATTATAACATAATTTGAGAAATCTTTCTTTTTTTACTTCTAAATTTTGCGAATCTATAAACTCTATTTTACCCTCATTTTTTTCTAACAAATTCTGTTCTTGTAAAACTTCTTTCAAGTGTTTTGCTAAATTAGGTGCACCATTAAAAATTTTCACCTCTTCTCCAAGAACATTTTTTATTTCGTTTTCTACTAGTGGATAATGTGTACAACCTAACACAACATTTTTTACTTTTCCACTATATTTTCCTAAATTGTGATTTAAATATTTTTTTATTTCTTGAGTGTTGTTTTCTTCTATTATGTCTGCTAACCCTATACAAGATAATAGTTCAGTTTTATGGTTGTTATAGGTATCATATAATAATTTAAATTTTTCGCTTTCTATTGTTCCTTTTGTTGCCATTACTAAAGTTGGTTCTGAATAAGCATAATCATGTACCATTTTGTATGCAGGTTCAATTGCAATAAAAGGAATATTAGTGTATTTACTTCTTAGAAAAGTTGATGCTTTTGCGCTAGCTGTATTACAAGCAATAACTATTACTTTACAGTCTTTCTTTATTAATATTTGTACAATATTATCACAAATTTCTAAAACTTCTTTATCAGTTTTATCTCCATATGGATTATTTATTGAATCACTATAATAAATATAATCTTCATATGGAAGTACTTTTAATATTTCTTTTAAAACTGTAACTCCACCTATTCCAGAATCAAATATTCCTATTTTACTCATTTTGTTCTCCTGTATCCACATTATTTTAAACTGATTATATCATCAAAAAAAGAGGATATCAACTAACCTCTTTTTTTAATAATTTTATTATTACTCATCAAATACAATTTTGTCTTTATATTTTTCAAGTGGATTTTCTATTTCTTTGAAATGATCCTGAACATAGTCATAACTATATGTCACATCCATTGTCTCTCCGAATTTTGTTTCTATGTAAATTCTATCTAATAGATAGTCCTTTGAAAGCATAACCATTTCACCTGCATTATCTTTTATTGAATACCATTTAAATTGACGATTTGTTATATCTACATAATAAACCAATGGATTAATAGAATAATTAAATATCTCTTTAAATCCTGATGGAATAGTTGCTAATGTATTTTCTTTTACATGATTTATATCTTTAAACAGATCTTCTATTTCCTCATCATTTATCATATCTTCTTTTCTGTCATTGTAGTGATATTTGCCATCATTTTCGTCATAGGATAATATATATGCTTCTCTTTTATCAATATCTGTATATTCTATTGAATTTGGCATTTTATTTCCATACTCATCTTTTATTTCAGCATCATCGTCATAAAAGTAAGTATTATTTAATATTTTATTTCCAACTCTTTCCATATTAAAGTATGTACTTTCTTTTCCGTCTATTATAGTACTTTGCATTAAAGAATAATTTTTCTCAGAGAAACTATTGGCTATTAAATAAAATCTATAAAATGTAATAAATTTATATACACAAGTTAAAAGATATATAGTCAATATAATTAACAATACTTTTAAAAAGCTGTTCATTTTATGTTTTTTCTTAGAACTTTTATCAGTTTCTTCCATCGTTACAATTTCATCATTTAATAAATACTCATAACTTACATTAAATTTTTTAACTATCTCTTTTATTTTATCAGTATCTGGTTTTGCCTCTTCGTTTTCCCATTTAGAAACAGCTTGTCTTGAAACATTTATCTTATTTCCAAACTCTTCTTGAGAAAGTCCATTTTCTTTTCTTAATTTAATTAGTTTCTCACTTAATTTCATTTGTACCACCTTCTTTACTTTTAATTATAAAAACCTATTCATAAATTTTATTGTTTTACAATAGATTATAATTTATAATTAAATTATAGCAAAAATAAGCGTCAAACTCTACCATTTTAAGCTTGATATTTGTCAACTAAACTTTACATTTTTCTATTGTAATACTATCAGAAAAATTTATTCTTTAAAAATACTTAATTTATCCTCTTATAATTTCACTTTTAAAATATCTCTCTTGAAATTCTGTTAATAATCTAATCTCATTATCTGTAAAATTCCTATTTTCTGGCACTATAATTAGCTTGTCATCATCTTCTTCCAATCTATGTATTACTGCAATACATTTACCAGTATATTCTTTTAAAGGTTTAAATTCTCCTAAAATATAACAATCTAATTCTTCTCCATCTCCACTCATCGTATCAGGTACATATCCATAATTTACGAGATAAATATGGTTATGATATTTTGGATGTCTACTTCCTATAGGTCTATCTACTTTTACTGTAACTTGTTTCCCAATATATTGAATTGACTTTTCCATTGTATATAACCTCCTTTTTATTTTCTTTTCTCTCTTTTAGTATTTATTTTTTTCTCTTCAACCTTATTTATTCCTTGTGTTATTTTACCTTCTACTACGTTTAGTTTTGTATTAAATTTATTCGTTATTGATGCCCACTTACTATCATTTTGTAGCGATTTATTATTTTCATTTGTTGTATCATTTTGTTTGCTATCATGAATTTGCGGATATAAAATACTAGTATTACTAAAAAATTCTGTAAATGTTACTGTCTCTTCAGTATCTAAGTTTTTTACTAATAAGATTTCTTTTAGTTCTAGTATTTCAATAATATTATTAAGCACTGAATTATCATATGGGTTATAAATTGATGGTTTATTATAAAACTCTAATTTTCCTAAAACATTAAAATTTGGATTACTTAACTCTCTCTGAGTAGTAGGTGCTTTTATCTTTATATTTTCTTTTTCTAAACAAAGAGTACTCGTTTCACCAATATCTTTATCTACAAATTTCTTAAATCCATTTTGTTGCAATTTAGTAACTGTAGTTTTATTTAAGAACATATTTAAAGAATGATTTATTTTTATTGGTTTTTCATTTTTTATATCTATTATATTAAATATTTTAGCAAATTCTTGTATAGGCTTTGTCTCATTATCTCCTATATATCTAACATAGATTAAATTTCTCAATCTGATAATATCAAATATAACGCTAATTAATTGATTATTATCAATAATATTACTTTCATATTTAAAATATATATCAGAAAGTTCATTATTATATGTCTCTATTTCTACATCTAATTCTCCATATTTCTTTATTAGTCTTAGTTCTTCACCTGTTTCAATATTTTTTATCCACTCAAATCCCATATTTAAAAATATATTTTCAGTCTCTTTATTATAATTAATTTCCATTGTTAGTTCTCTATCCATGTCTTCTTTTACATCTACTACAAAATTGTTTACATCTGTTTTTATTTCTTTCTTTAAATTATTTCCATATTTTTTTGCTTTATCTAATTTATCTGATAAGCTATTTAAAAATTTATTATTTTGAAATACAGAGTTTTCCTTTACTTTCATTATAGGTGCTCCACATTTATTACAAAATTTTTCACCTCTTTTTACCTGTTCTCCACATACTTTGCAATTCATTTATACCACCCTCTAACTATTGTTTCCAAATAGTATTTCTACACATCTTTCATAATCATCATGTTGAAGTATTTTATAATTATGTATTTTATTTTCATAATTTAGTTTTTCATATTCTTCAAATGTAACCCACTTTGCTTCTGAAACTTCTTTATCAAGGAAAGTTAGTTTATTTATATCAATGTCAACTTTATATAACCATACATCAATAAAAACGTGAGTTTTTTTAAACACTTTAAAATATATCCCCTTATAATCATTCAAATCTAACCCTAATTCTTCTTTAATCTCTCTTACTATAGTTTGAGAAGGTTCTTCTCCTGATTGACAGCATCCTCCATTTATTTCCCAAAGTCCTGGCGCAGTTGCTTTATTTTCGGCTCTCTTACTAATAAGTATTTTTTTATCTGAATTAATTATAATTGCCTTTGTTGCCAATGCAAATTCTCCATCTTTTATTCCTTCTTTATTTCTGATTTTTGTCCTTCCTGTTTTTTGTTTGTTTTTATCATAGATATCTATTATTTCCATATTCTACTTCTCCTATTCTTATAATTAATTGTTAAATAATAACTTTATACACTTATTATAATCATCACTTTGAAGTGTTTCATAGTTTGATAATATCTTTTGTTTATTTAATTCTTCGTATTCCTCAAATGTAACCCATTTAGCTTGTTCAACTTCTCTATCAGAAAATTTTAATTCAGAAATATCTATATCTATTTTATACAACCATACATCAACAAAAACTTCTCCACTTAAATAATCTTTAAAAAATATTCCTTTATATTTACTTAAATCTATCCCTATTTCTTCTTTTATTTCTCTTACAATTGCTTGAGAAGTTTGTTCTCCTGCTGAACAACAACCTCCATTAATTTCCCAATATCCAGGTAATCTTGCTTTATCTTTTGCTCTTTTACTAAGAAGTATTTTTTTATCTGAATTAATTATAATTGCCTTTGTTATAAGTATATATTCTCCATCTTCTAAAGGCTCTTTATATCTTATTTTTACTCTTCCAGTCTTTTGTTTGTTAATATCATAAATATCAATTTTTTCTAAACTCACAAAAACTTCCTCCTTCTCCTCTATATTACCACAAACTAGCATTTTAAACAATAAAAAACTGTAAATTATTAAAGGAGTCCTTTTAGGACTCCTTTAATAGTATTCGTTAATTAGCCTGAGTTATTATAAAGTTGTATGGCACTTGTAGTAATTCTTCTCCATTTTTACTATTTACTCTTAGTATTAATCTATATGTTCCTATTGGTATACTATTTGCCACTCTCATTGTTACTGTATTATTTCCTTCTACTGC
>CANQQF010000055.1 GCA_947625985.1 uncultured Clostridia bacterium
GTTGCGCAGTTTGGAGCACTTTAGTGCGACAGCAAAACATTCTTAAATTATTTTTTTTATGCTCAATTACTTAACAACAACAAAAACAAAACAATAAAAAGCAAATTATCTTCAGAATGCTCTATGTAAAGAAGAAAGAGCACTGCGATAATAAGCAAGTCATCAGATTGTAAGTTAAAAAACAAAAAGTTATTCATCTTCAAAATTCTCCAAAATATCTGCCATTTTCAAAAAATTAGAATACTTATCTATATTTTCCTTACGGCTATCTCGCATATACGGTTTTAACGATTTGAGAAGATTAGTCCTAGGATCATCTTTCTTATTATTTACTTTATTAAATATAGATTTAATTTTCATTAAAGTAGCCATATCGATATCGATATCGCTATCGCCAGAATTAGAATTATTTGAAGAATCAGAATTATTGTTCATCATTTTTGAAAAATTTTCAATCATTTCAGGGGAAATCTGCGAAATAGCCTCATTTACCTGCTTTTCACCCATCATACTTTTTAAATTATTTATCATATTTTGGTCAAAATTATTATTCAAAATTATCACCCCTAATAAATTTATATTATAAAGGAACAAAAAAGTTACCAATTGTCAAGAAAAAAGATAAAAAAAAATATTAAATTTTTATTACAAAATTCATAAAAACTTACGCAAAATATAGAAAAAATTTTAATAAGTAGATAATTTTACATAAAAAGTTAAAAAATGGCTGAAAAAGCTTGAAAAATCTCATAAAAAGCGTTATAATATATAGTGAATGCAAGTGATTTTTGAATAAATTATTGCACATAATAATATAATCGTATAAAGAAAAACGGTTATTATGGGAGATGTATTAATCCTAAGAAATAAATTAAATCCCTATATCAAAAATAAGGAGGAAGTTATGATTATGGAAAGAAAGATTTTAAAAACAACCATTGCTATTATGTTGATAATAACATTATCAGCGATTAACTTTATTTCAGTTGGGGCTGGAATAGTAAGCTATGCTGTTGATAATATTGTTGCAATGGAAAAAACAAATCATGATAATGTAGGCTTTAGTGCCTATCTAAAGAATGACAAAGGAGAAAAGTTAGCTAACTCAAGTTTAGATATAAATTCAGAATCAATAAAATTATATCTAAATGTAGAAGTTAGAAAAGAGGGATACTTTAATGGAAAAATAAAATTAAAGGATGCTAACTTTGAATTTATTTCTTCTGAAAATGAAT
This sequence comes from uncultured Clostridia bacterium, assembly GCA_947625985.1. The sequence continues at coordinate 1,236 of CANQQF010000055.1, forward strand.
ATGTAAATAAAGTAACAAAAGACACAATAAATTTAAATCAAATTAATGCTGGCTCAAGTCCTGAGATTGAAGTAATTGTAAAACCAACAATTAAAGGAAATTTTGACTTGGGACTTTTAAACATGGAAAGCAAATTAGATTTAGAAGGTATCTATAGAGATAGTACAGAAAAAGATATTAAAGTTTCAGGAAAAGATACAGTTCAAATTTCATATGTAAGTATAAAACCAGAAGAGAATGTAGTAAACAATCTAGAAGTAATTACAAACAAAATAGGAATGTATAATGGAGAAGAAAAAAGAATTGTACAAGTTAAAGCAAAACTTGGAATGAAAGATGGTATCTATCCAGTTAAACATATTACATCTCAAATAAATGTACCACAAATAAATGATGAGGAACCTCAAATTGAGCATAAAGTTACATTAAAAGGTATGCAAAATTATAAGTATAACTATGAAAAAAATATGGTAACCATTGAAATAGATAACGATGCAAATACACAAAATGAAATAAAATGGGCAAAAGATGGAAATGAAGAGGTTATCTTAACATATATCTATGATAAAGATGTACTTATAGATAATGAAATGATAGCATCAAAAGAGGAAATAACATTACACGATGGAAAAACACTTTCAGCACAAGAGGTAAACGTAATAATAAATAAAGATGTTGAAAAAGATGGAATCATAACTTTAGACGAAAAGGTTGAAGGGTTATTATATAAAGGAAAAGTTTATGCAGGTGTAGATAAAGAATATACAACTAATACACAAATACAAGTAAACTTAGATAAATTGGCAGAAACAGTATATGTAAATGAAAATGAAACATCAATACCAAGTAAGTATAAAACTACAACAATAAACAAAAAAGAATTAATAAGCTTATTAGGAGAAAATGGAAAACTTGAAATCAGTACAAAAATAGGAGATTTAACAAGAGGAATAATGACAATTACAAGAACAACTGAGGAAGATGAAAACGGAAATATAGTTGTAGAATATCCAAAAGATGTAAGCAACATAATAATTAGAACAACTAAGCCACAAAATGCAGGAAATTTAAACCTAAAACATTCAAAAGTAATAGAAGCAAAATACAAAGATCAAATAAGAAATGCTTCTGAATTAATAACAACATTAGATGGTAGATATGAAGCAAAAGGTTCTACAAAAGGTATTATAGAAAAAATCGAGACAAAGACAGAACTAAAAGAGACAACAACAGAAGCATCATTAGAATTAGATAGAGACAATTTAATAACAGTATCAGAAAACAAAGAAGTTCAAATTAAAGCAACATTAAAATCAAATGCAGAACAATATGATTTATATACAAATCCAACATTTGAAATAGAATTCCCAGCAGATGTAACAGAAGTAAAAGTAAACTCTATAAACAAAATTTATGGTGAAGAATTTACAGAAATCAAACCAAGTCAAACAGTAGTAAATGGAAAACATGTTATAAGAGTTGAATTAAAAGGAACTCAAACAGAATATAAAGAAGAAGCTATTGAAGGAACACAAATATTAATCAATGCAAATATAACATTAAATAATAAAGCAACAAGCAAAACAGATACAATGAAAATGACATATACAAACGAAAATGCAAATCAATATAAAGATTTGGCAGAATTTGGAACAGAGATAGTAAATATGTCAATAGTATCACCAAAAGGTATGATTACAGTAAATAATATGAAAGACTTAGAAATTGAAACAATAGGTGAACAAGAAAAAGTTGAAAAACAACTAGATATTAATAAAGAAGCAAAACAAGTTAGAGTTGAATCAGAAATAATCAACAATAACGAGGCACAAGTAAATCAAGTAGGTATATTAGGAAAATTTGCTACAGATAGTCAAGAAAACAACTTACATGCAGTATTAAAATCAGGATTAAATATAGAGAGTGCTGATATACAAGATGCAAAGATTTACTATACAGAAAATGAAAATGCAAATACAGATATAGCAAATAATGAAAATGGATGGCAAGAACAAGCAACACCAAATGCTAAAAAATATTTAATAACAATTCCAGATATGCAAGTAGCCGAAGATTTAAAAGTAAGTTACGATATGGAAATACCTGCAAATCTAGAATATAATCAAAAAGCTAGTGAAAGTTACGAAGTTCAATATGTACAAAGTGATACAGGAGTTGCTCAATTAGTTAATTCAACAATAATTGGGTTAGCAACACAAGAAGCTCCAGAAGAAGAAAAAATAGAAACAGTAGAAAGCAAAAAACCAGAAGAAATTCCAACAGAAGACATAAGCGTAACATTAGAAATGGATGGATATAGCGGTAATATAACAGGAAATATTGATGTTGGAGGAAATACATCTTATATCGCAACAATTAAAAACAATACGAACAGTGAACAAAAAAATATTAAACTTACATGGAAATTACCAGAAGAGCTTGGAATAATATCACAACTATTATTTTCTGATGAAGCTTATTCAAAATTTAATGATCCAAACTATACAGGAGAAGAAGACATAAAAGAATTAGATAACGATAAAGAAATTACAATAGAATCAATACCAGCAAATAGCAGTTTTAAAGTATATATATTAGTAGAAGCTAGTCAAATTAAAGATGCTTCAAAACCATTCTCAATACAAGCAACTGTACAAAATGGAGAAAAAACTTACAATTCACCTAAAGTTGATGGACAAATTAAAAACGTAAAACTATTTACAGCATCATTATCAGCAAGTAAAGAAAACGAATATGTAAAAGCTGGAGATGAAATTGAATATACAATAAAATTAAAAAATAATAATGACATAATAATAAATTCATTATCATTAGAAGATAATATACCAGAAGGATTATCAATTACAAGTATAAAAGTAGGAAATGAACAAGAACAAGTACCAGATTCAAATTATGTAATGTTACCAATAAATTTTGCACCTGGTGAAGAAAAAGAAGTAAAAATAAGTACAATAGTTAACTACAAACAAAATAGAGAAGATGAAACAATAACAAATAAAGCATCATTATACATTAGTAATAGTGAAGAAATACCAACTAACGAGGTTTCACATGAAATATTAGCTAATAAAGGAAGCGGAATTACTTCAAATGAAGTAGTAAACGAAGACGGAAGTATTTCATATACATATAAAATCAATGGTATGGCATGGGAAGACGAAAATAGAGATGGTCAAAGACAAGATAATGAAGCCAGATTAGCTGGAATTAGAGTACAATTACTAAATGTAAAGACAAATGAAATAGCAAAAAATCCTCAAGGAGAAAACATTACAGCAATAACAAATGATGCAGGAAACTATACACTTGACAAAGTTTCAAATGGTGAATATATAGCAGTATTTGAATATGATACATCAACTTATGCATTAACAAACTATTCTACAGATAGAAATAGAACATCAAATGTTGTAGCAAAAAAAGCAAATATCAACGGAGAAGAGAAAACATATGGTGTAACAGATACAATTCAAATAAGTGATAATAATATATCAAATGTAAACATTGGTTTAGCTAAATCACAAAAATTTGATATGAAATTAGAAAAGTTTGTAAGCAAAATAGTAGTTCAAAATTCAGAAGGAACTCAAACATATAACTATAATGATGAAACATTAGCAAAAGTTGAATTATATAGAAAAGCAGTACAAGGAGCTAATGTAATTATAGAATATAAAATAAGAGTAACAAACGAGGGAGAACTTGAAGGATATGTTAAAAACATTGTAGATTACTTACCAAATGACTTAACATTCTCATCTGAAATAAATAGTGATTGGTATAAAGAAGGAAACAATGTATACAACAATACAATAGGAAATAAGAAATTAGCACCAGGAGAAAGTAAAGAAGTCACATTGACAGTAACAAAAACAATGACAGAAGATAATACAGGATTAATAAATAACTTAGCAGAAATAGCACAAGATTATAGTGGTTCAAGTGTAACAGACATAAATTCAACACCTGGAAATAAAACACAAGGAGAAAACGACCTAGGATCTGCGGATGTAATCATAAGCGTTAGAACAGGTGAAAACTTAATGTTTGGAACATTAGTAGTAATTGCACTAGGAATATTATCAGTAACAGCAATATTTATATATAAAGAAATAAAATTTAAAAAAGAAGAAAAAATTATATAGGAAGGGAGGAGAAGGAAAATGAGTAAGAATGTCACAAAACTATTAATTTCAACAATAGTAATGTTAATAGCAATAATAACTGCAGTAAATGTTGTAGAAGCTAAACATTTAGACTTTGGAACACAAACAGTTACAGCTGCAGGATACCGTGGAACTCCGTATCCGAATGACCAATTTTGCGTTGATGGTCAGCCAGGAAATGAAACTTTCTGTATAGCAAATCATAGAGCATTAAGTACAGAAACATACAATGTAACAAATTACATACACATTGACGGTCAAAAATCCACAGTATACACAGGTAACACAAATGCAGAATCAGCTATACGTGGTGGAACAACTTCACCTGTTAATGCAGCACTTGCATGGATTTTAGCTCAACCAGATGAGGGATCCCTTCCATATTCATCAATATATTCAAATAAACAAAGAGCAATATATGCATATTTTACTACATGGAAAAATACTAATGGATTAAGTGATGTATATACATATGGTGATCCAGCAAATCAAAACTGGGAATGGGTTCGCCGAGCAGAACAATATGCACAAACAGTGCCAGCTGATGCAGAATCAGGGCAAAAAGCAGCAATAGAAGATCATACAGGAAAGGTAGATAATAGAAACCCAATAGATATTGATGGTAAAGAAATGGTAAGACTTGGAGTCTTCAATATGGACTTTATAGGAAAAATTGACTATTTAAAAGTTATTGGTAAAGACGGAAATGAAATCTCAGCATTATTTGCTAAATATGAGGGAGAAGATATAAAAACATCAAGTGATCCTAATGAGATAATAAAAAGTGGAGAAGACTTTTATATAATAGTTCCGGGAGATGGAAGTGTATTATCTATAAAATCTATAGATGTTCAAGTATCTTTAGACGTAGATATTTATCAAGCTGATATATGGATATTACAAAGATTGCATGCACTTAAACAAAATTTAATAACAGTAGACACAAAATCTGAACCACAACACTCAACTGCAGATATTCAATTACCAACACCAGAGCCACCACCATCAGAGACACCAACACCAGAGACACCAACGCCAGAGACACCAACACCAGAGACACCAACACCAGAAACGCCAACATCAGAGACACCACCATCAGAACCACCACCACCAGATATACCAGTGCCAACAAAATTACAGGTGGTAAAAGTAAATAAAGATGCACCAGAAATAAGATTGGGTGGAGTAGGATTTATCTTTCAAAAGAAAGACTTAGGAAAATTTATTAAACAAAGAGAAAATCCACCTTCAGATTTAGAAACATTGGAATGGACAGATAATAGAGAAGATGCAACAGTGTTTACTACAGATGAAAATGGTGAATTAGTAATAGATAATGTAATACCTGGAACATATATAGCATATGAGGTTGCAAATACCCATTATGGATATGAAGTAGTTGAAGAAGGTATAGAAATAGTAGTTGAAGAAACTGAGGGAGTAATAAGAAAAAATACAATAGAAAATAAACAAGTACTTATTAAACTTTCAGGATATGTATGGGAAGATATGCCATTTGACAGGAAAGATGGAGAAGATTTTGATATGGAAGGAACTAAAGATGGTATACATAACAACCTATACAAAGACAACTCACTTGACGATAGAGATGTATTAAAAGAAGGAATACCAGTTAGATTAAAATCAGTAAGCACAGGAGAGACAATTCAAGAAACTGTGACAGACCAGGATGGAGCATACTTATTTGAAGATGTAGAAATAGTAAAATTGGAAGATTACTACATAGAATTCGAATATGATGGATTAGTATATACAAATGTTATTCCATATATAGAGCCAGATAATGGATCAAAAGCAGCTGAAAATGCACAAGGAAGAGCAGAATTTAACGAAAGTTTTGCAAATATTCAAGGTAAAGATGCAGAAGCAAATACAGGTGTTTCAACAAATTCAAAAGGAGAAGAAACACACCAATTAAAATATATAAGAGGAGAAGGAGAAGACTTATATAGTTCACACTTAGATGAAAGCCTATACTTCCCAATAACAGCCAATACAAATGAAGCTGGATATTATATTAATAACCATTTCTCTTGGGGAACTGAAGAGATTAAGTATATTAATCTAGGAATCTACAAGAGAGAGCAACCAGACTTAATGATATTAAAAGATGTTCAAAACTCAATAGTATCAATAAATGGATATAATCATACATATAACTATGCAAATAGATTTAAAAACCAAGATGAATATAAAGCAGGATTTAATGTAGGAGTTAAATTTGGAGGAGCAATAAGAGCTGATAAATATACAAGAGCTATATATAAATCAGATGCAACATTTGTTGATACAGTAAATGAAAATAAATCAAATGAATTAAAAGTAGCAATAACATATAGAATAAGCTTTGTAAATGAGTCAACAAACTTAGGAGCACGAGTAAATAGTATAGTAGATTACTATGATAAAAACTATACAATAAAAGCTGTAGGAACAGGAATAAACGAAAAAGGATTAGTAACAGGAGAGCTTAAATATGAAGAAGGTGGAGACTACAATAATGACTATAAAATTGTAAGAATCCAAACAGACGGAAAAATGTTAGATCCAGGTAAACAAATATCAACTGAAGATGGATCAGAAGAAGCAGAATATAATTCAGGAGATGTATATGTACAATTCGAAATGAATAGAGAAACAACATTAAGAATACTTAAACTAAATGAAAATGATGAAGATCCTAAAGGACCATTAGTAAATAGAGTAGAAATAGCTTCATATAGTACATTTGATTCAGATGGAAATATATATGCAGGTATTGATAAAGATTCTGCACCAGAAAACTCAATACTAGACAAAGAAGAAACACTTGAAGATGATATAGACTTAGCACCATCAATGATATTACAATTCGCTGGAGACAACAGAGTTGTAACAGGAAATGCATTCGAAGATGTACCAGAACTTAAAAAAGATTTTGAAGGCGGAAGCAAGACTTTATCAGGAAAAGAACGTTTAGGAAATGGTAAATATGAACCAGAAGATCCTGAATATCCTGAAAAAGGAATAGAAGGAATAGAAGCAAGATTAATAAATCTAGATTTAAAAGATAATGAAATTCAATATGATGAAAATGGAATGCCAAAATTGAAATATGACAGCTCTGGAGAACCAGAAATAGCAGTAGATTATTCAGCAACAGCAGATACAGAAGGTGAATCACAAGAAAATATAGAAGGTGGAACAGAAGCTCAAATAAGAAAAATTACTGCAACAACAGGAGCAGACGGAAAATATGAATTAAAAGGATTTGTTCCAAACAAATATGTAATTCAATTTGTATGGGGAGGAAAAACATATATTTATTATGCTGAAGGATCAGAAGAACCTCAGACAAAAGAAAATAAATATAATGCAATTGATTATAAATCAACAACTATGCCAGAAGATGAATATAATAGAAAATACAATGATTCACCAAACTTTGACTGGTATAAAGAATATAAAGAAGACTTAACAAAAGATCCAAGATATAATGACGCAATAGATGACCAAAATATTAGAACAATATTTGACAATGTAGTAAGAGATCAAGTTTATGGAAATAGTAAACAAAACTTAGATATAGAAGGTCTAAATATGCATTCATACTCTGCTCCATTAAATATAACATTAGAGTTTACAGACATAAATGTTACTGAAACAGAAATTGATGAAAATGGAACAAAAGACGTATTCTTAGCATATACAGTACCAAATATTGATTTCGGAATTATTGAAAGACCTAGACAAAATATAGAATTAGACAAAAGAGTATCATCAATTAGATTTACATTATCAAATGGAGAAATAATTTCAGAAGTAGATATCAATGAAGATGGAACACATAAAGGAAACGATGCAGGATTTATATACCTATCTCCAAGTCCAGAATCTGTAAATGGAATGGTAAAACTAGAAATCGATCAAGAATTACTTGAAGGAAGTTCATTAATGGTAGAATATGAATTTAAAGCTAAAAACATAAGTGAAATAGATTATGAAGATTGGAATTATTATGTATATGGTAAACCTTCAGAAGGAGCTCAACTAAGAACACTTAGTGCTTCAGAAATAATAGATTATCTAGATGGAGATTGGGGATATGATAAAGAAAATGAAATAAATACTGCGAACAAGTGGCAACAAGTTGATAGAGCATTTATGGAAACATATACTAAGACATTTAATATCAATGGAGAAGATAAAAAATATGATATGTTTGCACCAGAAGTAAAAGCTAATGATAATCTAAATAATAGAAAAATTCTAATAACAGATGTATTAGTAAAAGACTTATTACCAACAGGAACTGAGGAAGAAACAACAGCTAAAGCTAATTTAGAAGTATCTAAGGTATTAGCAAATGCAGATGATATATCTCTTGATAATGAAGCTGAAATAACACATGTTCATAAAGAACATGGAGGAAGAGAAATAGAATCTATACCTGGAAACTATGTAGCAGAAATGGGATTAGAAATCTTGAATAGATCATCAGAACCATCAACAGTACCATCTACTGATCCATCAACAGCTACATCTATAGATCCATCAGCTAACCCATCTGAAGTACCAGCAACACCAGAATCAACAACAGATGTAACAATAATACCACCTAAAGAAGCAGATACAGCATTAGCTGAAACAGTTGTAGTAACACCTCCAACAGGAGCAGATGCAATTACATATGTAATTTACACAGCAACAGCTATTGTAGGTCTAGCAATAATAGCAGGAGGAATAGTAATTATTAAAAAGAAAGTACTAGGAATATAATATAAAATATTACAACCTTCTAAGTAAAACTAAAAAGAATTTCAGATTAATTTCTGAAATTCTTTTTTTTATGCTTAAAAAACAAAAAATAGAGAAACCCTACGGAAAAAAGAAAAAGAAATACAAATTTACAAAACTTATAAAAATGTAACAATAATGTAAATAAATCTTAAACAAAGTAATAAAAAAACTCAAAACGACCTTCCCTAAGAACAAAAAAGATGAAAAAAAAAAGTGCTAAAAACAGCTATTGATTTAGAAAAAAAAAGAAAGTAATATATTATTAATTAATATTATAAGAAGAATGAGAGGGATTACTATGAAAAAAATCGGGCTAAATAATGGGGCAATAGCTAACAAGTTAATAGCAATATTTATTGTTTTTTGCATGATTTTTGTACAATATGCAATAGTAGGAAGTAACATAGTATCAGCTGTAGCAGAAGAATTAGAAAGTCAGCAAACAATAACAAAAGGAGAAAATGTTGAATTTGAAGCATTTTTTAGAGATGGTAATAATTCAGTTCATGAGGCAAAGCTTAATTTGGAAGAGACACAAAAACTGTATATAGAAGTTGCAGTAAAAGATAAAGTTTCTGCCAAAAATGCTGTTATAAAAATAGAAGATGCAAACTTTAATATTAAAAAAGATGAAATGAAAGATAACAGATATGTAAGCGATGTAAACACTGAAACAAACGAAATACAACTAAAAAACATATCTTCTAACAATACAGCGTTAATTGAAATACCAATTGAATTCAAAAAACAAGAAAAAACAAATTCAGGTTATTTTGAAAAAGAAGTTAATATTACATTAAAAGGAAATACTGAAGATATTAATCAACATATGAAAGACTTACAGGGAAATGTAAAAATAAGACCATTATGGACTGCCAATACAGAATTAAATTTAACACAATCAATTGATAAATATTTCAGTTTAGGAGATAAAGGAATAATACTTCAACAAACAGTAAAATCTGAAGTTAAAAATAATGCATTACCAAGATATAAAGAAGTTATACAAACAGAAGCACCAACAGTAGCTAATGAGAAACCAGAAAGAGTAACAGTATTAGTCGATGGTGAGAAAGTTGATGATAATAATGTTGAATATAACAATGGAACAGTAAAAGTTACATATTCTAAAATAGACGATAGTGATGGAAATATTGAGTGGGGAGATGCTAAAAAAGAATATACATTTATGTATCATTACAATAGTACAACACCATTAGTAGAAACACCAATAAAATTAAATACAAAAGTAGAAAGTTCACAATATACAAAAGATGATAATGTTACAAAAGAAGATACAACAGAAATAGTAGCAACACCAATAGGAAATATTACTACTGTAGAAACAACTCTAACAGGAGATATTTATAAAGGTTATTTATATGAAAATGAAGCAAAAGAACTTCAATATGTAGAAAGAAACGATATAGATGTTTCATATATAGAAGGAATTGAAAATATACAATTACAAACAAACAACAATACATATGCAAATGAAGCAGGAATCGGAGTAATCTCAGCACAAAACATAACATATAAACAAACACAAGTAAATAAAAAAGAAATATTAAAATTACTAGGACAAGAAGGAAAAGTAACAATAAAAAGGGCGACAGGAGAAGTAATTACAGAAATAACAAAAGATACACAAGAAGATGAAAAAGGAGTAATAACAGTAGAATATCCAGAAGGTGAAACAGGAATAGTTATTGAAACAACAAAACCACAAGTAGAAGGAAAAATGACAGTATTAAATACAAAAGCTATAAGTGGAGTGACAAATCAACCAAGAACAGCAATCAGTCTTATTAAACAATTAATAGTAAACCCAGAAATAATAACAAATGTAAGTAAAGAAGGAACAACTGCATCATTAGAAATGAAAGAACCAACAACAGAAGCATCAATTGAAGTAAATAGAACTTCTTTAACAACAACTCAAGAAAATCAAAAAATAGAAATAAAAGCAATGTTAAATACAAATGATGCAAAACAAGACTTATATGCAAATCCTTCACTAGCAATAGAATTACCATCAGATATACAATCAGTAAATGTAGAAAGCATTGATAAATTATATGGAGATGAGTTTACAGACGTAAGAGCAAGTCAAGGAGTAGTAAATGGTAAACAAGTTATAAGAATCGACTTAATAGGAGAACAAAAAGAACATAAAGATGCAGGTGTAAAAGGAACAGTTTTAAATATTAATGCAAATGTAACATTAAATAAAAAAGCAACAAATAAACAAGATAATATAAAGATGGTATATTCAAATGCTAAAGCCAATCAATATAAAGATGCACAACCAGTTGGAATGGCTGAAACGCCTATAGAAATAATTTCTCCAAAAGCATTAATTACAACTAACAATATAGCATCATTAGATATACAAACAGTAGGAGAACAAGAAGGTGTAACAAAAACAATAGAGCGAGGAACTGAATCAAAGCAATTTACAGTAGAATCTGAAATAATAAACAACAATTCAGCAGAAATAAAAGATGTAAAAATATTGGGAACATTCGGAACACAAGGAATAGCAAAAATAGGTAAAGATACATATGAAAATAATATAAATTCTATGTTAACAAGCGAACTTTCAATAGAAAGTGTAGATATGAGTAAAGTAAGAATATACTATACAGAAAATGAAGAAGCTACAGATGATTTAGAAGATATAAATAACAGATGGCAGCCAACAGTAGCAAATGCTGGAGCAACAAAAAAATATTTAGTAGTAGTTTCAAAAATGGATGTAGCAGAACAAATAAAATTAAATTACAACATAGTAGTACCAGAAAATTTAACATATGATAAACAAATGTATCAAGGATATACAGTAAAATATAATGACGACCAATTAATAAGTGAACATGAAAGCAAAGCAACGACAATAGAATTAAAAACAAAAGAAGGGCCAAAAATTGAAGCTACTTTATCTGCTAAAGTAGGTTCAGATACATTAACAAATGGAATGGAAGTAAAAAGAGGAGAAATAATAGAATACAATGTTACAACATCAAATGTAGGAGATGAAAACGTAGAAAATGCTAAAGTTAAAGTAGATATACCAGAAGAAACGACATTAATAGAAAGAGAAGAAGAAAGAGGAGAGTATACAGAAAAAGAAGATAGAACAAAAGAATTTGAAATAGGTGAAATACAAGCGGGAGAATCTAAAACGATAAAATATAAAGTAACAGTAAATCAACAGGCAGAAAAAGGAAAACAAATAAGGGAATTAGCAACAGTACAGTATAATGAACAACAACTAAATACAGAAGAGTTGACAGCAGTGATTGATAATGCAGAAGGAGGAATAAAAGCACAAATATTTCAAGAGCATTATGAAACTGACAAAACTAAAGAAGGAGAAGCATATATAAATTCAATATACATAACAAATACAACTGAAGAAGAAATAAAAAATATTAAAGTAAAATGGGATTATCCAAATGAATTTAAATTTATAAATCAAATAATAGATGATGATACACAAATACCAGAACCAATTGAAGATGAAACAATTACAATCGATTCTTTACAGCCAGGTGAAAAAAAGAAAATTGTAGCAAGTTTTGAAGTTTCAGAAATTGAACAAAATATGACAATTAATATTTCAGCAAGAGTCATATATGGTGGAGATGAATACCGTACAAACCATATAGAAAGTGTACTACAGGATATAAAAGATTGTGGAATAAGAATGACTTCGGAACCTACTAATAATAGCATTATTAATATGGGAGATGAAATTGTATTTGATATAGAAGTAGAAAATTATGATGATAATTTAGTAGCACTTGTTACAATTGAAGACACAATACCAAGTGAAATGACAATTAGTTCAGCTATACTAAAAGATAATGAGGGAAACTCTGAAGAAATACAATTAAAAGGAAATGAAATAGCATGTCAAACTATTCTTAATCCGAGAGAAAAGAAACATCTGATATTAACAACAAAGCTTTTGTATAAAGAAAATGTCACAGAAAATAAAATAATAACTAATAAAGCAGAATTATATAATCTAACAAATTTAGGAAAAAAATCAGGAGAGGCTGAAGTAGGGTTTACAATTGTGCCACAAGGGTCAACATCGCCAAGTCCTCAAGGACCAGGTACACAAGAATCAACAGAACCAAGTACACAAGAGCCAGGTACACAAGAATCAACAGAGCCTAGTACACAAGAACCAAGTACACAAGAGTCAACATCGCCAAGTACACAAGAACCAAGTACACAAGAGTCAACATCGCCAAGTACACAAGAACCAAGTACACAAGAATCAACATCGCCAAGCCCACAAGAGCCAGGTACACAAGAATCAGCACCACCAAGTACACAAGAGCCAGAAACAATAAATACAAAAATATCTGGTTATGCATGGACAGATGAGAATTTGAATGGTGCAAAAGATAATAATGAAAATACAGTGCCAAATATAAAAGTTAGATTATTAAATGCGAAAACAAATGAATTATTGAAAGATGAAAATGAAAAAATAATAGAAGTTTATACAGATGATACAGGTTTATATACATTTGAAAATGTACCAATTGGACAATATATTGTGGTATTTGAATATGATGTGACTTCATATGAATTAACGGATTATATGAAGGAAGGAGTTACGGAAGAAGTATCATCAAAAGCGGTTTCAAAATCATTAGATATTGATGGTGAAGAAAAAACATATGCAGTAACAGAAGTTATAACGATAGGAGAAAAAACGCAAATTTCAAATATAAATATAGGACTAGTTACAACAGGAAAATTCGATTTACAATTAGATAAATATGTGTCAAAGATTACAATAAATAATAAAGATGGAGTTAAATCATATACTTATGACAAAGAAAATTTAGCGAAAGTAGAAATAGATAGAAAAAAAATGGATGGAACAACAGTAACAATAGAATATGATATTGTTGTAACGAATGCAGGAGAAGTATCAGGTTATGCAAAAACAGTAGAAGATGAAATACCAGCAGATTTAACTTTTAGTCAAGAGTTAAATAAAGAATGGACTCAAACGGGTTCAACAATAAGAACAAATAGCATAGAAAACGAAGTTATAGCACCTGGGGAAAGTAAAGTGTTGAAATTAGTGTTAACAAAAGTAATGACAGATGATAATACAGGAATAGTAACAAATAACGCAGAAATAACAGAATCATATAATGAAGAAGGAATAGAAGATATTAACTCAATTCCAGGAAATGGAGTACAATATGAAAATGATTATAGTACATCTGATACGATAATAGGTATAAAAACTGGATCAAGTGCAGTATATGTTACTTTAATATTAATAATATTAGGAATGATTGGAATTGGAATATTTTTTATAAGAAAAGAAACATTAGAAACAGTAGAAATAGATGAAAATATATTTAAAATACAATAGAAGAAAGGAAGAAAAAAATGAATAGTACTACAAAAAAAAGTAAATTAAATAGTAAATTGAAAATAATTGGAAAAATTATTTTAAGTATATTATGTATTATTTGTTCTATTTTTGTAGTAAAGCAAAAGGCATACGCCGTAGATGCATATGTTGATATTGTTCTTGACGATAATGGGAGGTTTGTTGCGCCTAATCCTACAATAAATGGTTGGTTTTATTGTATGTATTCAGGTAACTATAATCCTAATAAAGTCGAATTAAAAGGTTACGCTGAAGTATTTCATGATCATATAGAGTTTCATAATCGTTATGGAACAAAAATAGAAGGTAAAGATTCTTATTTCCCAGGGTGCAGATTTACAAATCAGATTGCAATGATGGTTAGTATGGCGAAAGCTGGACAAGATCCTAGCAATCATTTTGGAAACAGCCGAAAAAGTAATCGTCAAAGGTGGATGTGGAGTCATCTAGGAGGATTTGATACGATTAACTGGATGAGAGGAGAGTGTGGTATTAGTACAGGTGAATTTCCTCTCCATGATGTAGACAACAGTGGTGGTGGAATATATAGTACAGACGAATACAATGATTATATTCCTTATTTTAATGGATCAGGTTCAATTGAAGCACATGCTGAATTAAGCTCAGTTGGCGCTAATGTTGAAATGAATACAGTTATAAATGGTAATACAGAATATGTTGCAATAGGACCATTAACAGTTTCAAATAGATCGGGAAATATTACAGCTGGACATATATATGATGGAAATGGCGTTGAATATGGAAATAGAGTATATGCATACAGATATAGCGAACATGACTTTGGAGTAGCAGATTTATCAGGAGTGGAGAACAATAGTGAATTTTATGTATTGCTTAATAAAACAGAGTTTTTAACAAGAGGAGGCACGACTAAATTCAGTTTAGACGTAATTGGTATAGATGGAACAGCTTTTGTTGGTACTCAAATGCCATGTAGAATTGCTTTTTGGTATGGAAACAATGGAACACAACCACTGGTAAGTTTAGCGGGGGGAACTTATGATATAAAAGTTCCAGATGAAAAACCAACAACGTATGAATGTCCAGTAACTATTCCTCCTGTACCTTCGATTAATATTAATAAATATGCCGACGATGGTAATGGATATGCTAATACAGCTAAGGGAATGTTATCAGGTGCAAGATTTACGATTAGATTAAAAAATGGTGGATATTTGACACACGGGTCTAGTTGGGATCCTATCACAGGGTCAGGAACAATAACAGAT
Organism: uncultured Clostridia bacterium; assembly: GCA_947625985.1. The sequence continues at coordinate 16,907 of CANQQF010000055.1, forward strand.
GATTGTTATACCAATGTTACAGAGCTTACTGAAGAACAGAAAAAGCAAGATAATGAATATAAATTTATTACAATGTCAACTCAAACAAGAGGAATAAATCTTGACAGATTAAGACCAGGAGAATATGAAGTAGAAGAAGTTGTGCCTCCACCAGCTGATGTAAATGATGGTATAGGTTATGGATTATCATTTAATGGTGAAGGTAGTGGAAACAAAGCAACATTTACTGTTTCAGAAAACAGTATTGTTACACCAGATAGACTAGACTTTATTAATAAACCACTTGGAGGATTAGTAATTAGAAAATTTGCAGCTGATGGATTTGGAAATGCATTACCAGAAAAAGGATTATTAGCAGGTGCAGAATTTACAGTTTATAGTGAAACAGAAGGAAAATATGTTAGCGCAGAAAATGTAGGAACAGGTGTAGTTGGAACATATAAATTTAATGGTTGGACTGATAATAAAGCATTAGCAAATTTTACCACAGGTAGTGAAGAAGAAGGAATTGAAGGAAAAGGAATTGAAATAAAAATTACAGGTTTACCTCCAGGAACATATAAAGTAACAGAAGATAAACCACCTACAGGATATGACTTATCACACAATGGTGAGAAAGGAGGAAACGTAGCAACAGCAACAATTGAAGAAAATTCATCAGAAATAATACCACTAGATTTCCATAATAAAAAACCACCGCCACCTCCAAATTCAAACTTAAAAATATATAAGTATCAAGAAATAGTATCAATAGGCCAGGAATCTTTTGGAGAATCAGTAGGAGAAAGAATAAATGTATTATTACCAGGAGCAGAATTTATAGTATGGTTTGAACCAGATGTATCAGATGAATATTATAAAGAGCTAGGATTAACTGAAGACCAGGTTTATAAGAAATATAATCGTAGATTGATAAAGTTAGATGAAGAAGGAAATGCACAATATACAAATTATGAAGTTACAAATTATTATGATAATGCTGATGTTAGACAAAGTGATGTGCGTTATCAAAGTTATATACCAAAAGCTAAAGATGTAGAGGGTGATGGAGAAGAAATTACAATTGATGATGAAAATTACCCTATAATAAAAGATGAAAAAGGTTTAGGGTATGTAGAGCTTAAAAATATTTTGCCAGGAAGTTATATTATGAAAGAAATTAAAGCTCCGGATCGTCCAACAAATGGTACAGGTCAAACAGGTAAAGGTGGAGAATCGACTTCTAGAACAATTGAGCGAGGAGCAGAGCCAAAACGAAAAGGAGATGAAACATATAATGACTTTCAAATAGATGAATCTCCACCAAATGGAATTCAAGGATTAAAAGTAGGTCAAAATTATGAACATTTATTTATGGACGAAACAGCTGCTGGTATTCATATTAGAAAATATGAATTTGACAATCAGTTAGATTATGATAATGCGTCAGAATCACAGAAAACAGCAAAAAAAGCTAGTACAAAAGTTACAATTCAATTAAAGCCAGAGCCTAATGGAGATCCGGGCGAAGGAAGTCCAGATAGAGCTATAGTAAGAGATGATGAAAGAAATGTAAGTGATAAATATATCGGACGTTATTTAGATCCAAACTCTGATGCATGGATAGGTGATTATAATTCAGCAGAAGGTGCATATTTCGAAGCACATAGAAAAGATGATGTTTATAAAGAAGCTGCAAATCAAGATGCAGCAGTAGCTGCTGGCTATGTATTTGAAATACCTGAAGGCGGAGAAGCTTTTTTAAGACATTTAATACCAGGAAGATACATAATACGAGAGGTAGATGAAAGTAAACTACAAAGAGCTGAGGTTTATACGAAGCAGTTAAATGCTGGAGCAGATGAAACAATAGTATATGCTGATTCTGATAAGGCTAACAAAGATATTGAAACAGCACAAGAAGACGGTGTAGAAGTGTATACTAGAAAGAAAGAGTTCTACCATCCAATTGTTAGTTTATGGAATGGTGACGGATCAAAAGTAGAAATAGAGAAAGTTGACGAAGATGAAAATCCTGTAAAAGGAGCAGTAATTACATTAGCATATGTAGGAGATGGAAGTAATCCAAATGCTAAACCAGAATATGTACAAAAAAGTGGAACAGTAAAAAGAGACGATTATGGACCTAATGAAGTTAAATTTACAATACCTGAAGAAAATCCTGAAAAATCAGAAGATGGGGGAGACTCAGCAAAAATTGTCTTTAGGAACCTAAAACCAGGTAAATATCAAATAACAGAGGTCGAAGCTCCAGATGGATATTCTAAACTAGAAATTCCAAAAGAATTTGAAGTAAAAGAAAAGATGGAAGAACCAGTGGAAGTAAAACTTGAAAACAAAGAAATAAAAACACAGGAATTGCAAGTTTATAAAGTAGAAAAAGGTACAGAAAAACAAATAAAAGATGCTACATTTACATTACAATATACACAACCAGATAATAAATATTTGAAATATAAAAATTTATATGTTCAAACAGAAAAAGGTAAAGGGGTGGCTATAGAAGAAAGATATACTTCTGAAGAAAAAGAATTTAGGACAAAAGCAGAAGAAGGTGGAGTATCATTTAATAACTTATTACCAGGTAAATATACAGTAAAAGAAACAAATCCACCACCAGGATATAGTTTAACAGATCAAACGCCAGAACAATTATCAGCTAAAGTTATTGAGAATTCAGATAAACCAGTAAAAATAAAAATTGAAAATGAGAAAAAAAGAGATTGCTCATTGGTAATTGAAAAAGTTGATGCAGATACAGGAATGACAATAAGAGATTTAGAGGCGGAATTTTTAATTGAATATAATGATGCCGAAGATAGGAATAGATATGTAAAAAAACCAGGTGAATATACAAGTTCGCAAACCAACGTTCGAACAGAAGGTGGTTTTATAGAACTTAATAACTTAAAAGCAGGATCTTATACAATAACAGAGAAAAAGGCGCCAGAAGGATATGAAATAATTGAACCATCAAGCCTTCAAAAAACACTAGAAACAGGAGATAATGTAGTTGTAATAAAGAATAAGAAGAAATCAAATTCACCTTCACCTTCACCTTCACCTTCTATAACACCTACAGGAGATTTAGGATTATGGAAATACATTAAAGGAACAACAGCAGGACTAGAGGGATTTGAATTCCAATTAATACAATATGATATAAATGATGAGTATCCATCAATATGTAGAGATGAGGTTTCTCCAGGAACAGTTACAGAAAACAATAATTATAGAGATAAAAGAACAGATTACTGGTCATGGGTACCAGATCCACCACCTCCAGAACCAGAACCGGAAGGAGGAACTCCAGTTAGTAAGGCTATAACTACTATAACTTCAAACAGTACAGCACTTCAAAGCGGAACACAAAAAACAGAGTATAATTGGCCAGTAATTGAACAAATAAATCCAGGTGATCGTGCAAACCATATAACATCTATGGTAGGAGTTGGGGTAAGTCCAGGAAGTATAGGTTCCACAAACAATAAAGGAATGGATATATCTTGTAATACAGATACAAAGATAGTAGCTACAGCTAAGGGAACGGTAATAAAAGCAGGATGGTATGGAGAATATGGATTTACAGTAGTAATCGATCACGGAGAAAAATCAGATGGAGAACACTTATATAGTTTATATGGACATAATAGTAATATTTCAGTAAATATTGGAGACAAAGTAAATGAAAATGAATTAATAGCAACAGCAGGATCAACAGGAAATTCAACAGGTACACAGTGTCACTTTGAAATTAAGAGAGGAAAAAGTTTTGAAGAAGGTTATGTTGTAGATCCAATTTCATTATTTGCAGAGGGGCAAGTAGTTGGTGTATCTGCACAACCAGAGATTATGCAGATAGCAACAGGAGGATACCATGCAGAAGATGAAAATGGAAACACATTAGCAGGAGTATCAGAACAAGCAGTATATAATCATAATAATGAGATAAATGAAGAAAATGAGGAAATAGAAGAATGGAATAAAAAACTTGATGAATATAATGCTAAAGTAAGAAAAGCAAAAGAAAAATATGAAGCTAGACAAAATTTATTACGCAATAATACAAAAAATGGAGTATTAAAAACAAATGAAATAGGTTATATAGATTTAACATTTTTAGGAGAAAAGAATTTAGCAGAAGAAGCTAATATAAATGAAGAATACGATTCGTCAGTAACAAGTGGTGATGACGGACATGGAATATTCTTAATAAAAGAGATAAGTGTAGGAAACAACCCATACTTCAATGTTGATAGTAACAATCAAAAAGAAATTCATGGAAGACTAGAAGAGGATATAGTATTTGAAAACAAGAGAATGAGAGTAGATATTGAAGGATATATATGGGAAGATATACCAACCCTAGGAAAAGAAGGTACAGAACGTAGAACAGCAGACGGAATATGGGGCTCAGGAAGAGATCATCTTCTTTACCCAGTAGTTGTAAAACTAAAAAATGGTAATATGGTATTAGGACAAGGTATAATAACTACAGATGGATTCTATAGAATTAGAGCAGGAGGAAGTAACGGTGAATTTATAGATTATATTACGGACAAAGGAAGAGCATCAAATACTTATATAGAATTCACATATAATGGATTAAAGTATCAAAGTTGTTATGACGCAGTTTTAGGACAAGAAAATGGTTCTAAAGCTGAGGAAAAGCCAGAAGAAAGAAGATCGTTTAATGAAAGATTATCAACAATAGTTTCAAATTCAGGAGCTGCCACACAAAGCAATACAGGTACTGGAAACACAGTAATGAACTATGATTCAAGTGGAAGTTATGAGAAAAAGATAAACTATGAAGGAAATGTATCAGGAAGATTTACAGGAGAGAGTGCAGATCCAATAGCTGACGGAAAATATACATTAGGACAAAAAATGCCAAAAGCAAGTGAAAAAGACCCACAAACTCAACAAAAAGCAGGAAATGGAGATAAAAGCACATATCCAAATAACACTTATTATATTGGAAGCGAACAACCAGGTAATAAATATCAAATCCATGCAGATACAAAAACGGCAGGATTTAGAGGATTTATAGATTATAATGTTGTAAATGATAAAATTACTGGAGTTAACTTAGGTGTATATGAAAGAGAGCAACCGGATATAAGTTTAGTAAACGATATTGAAAGGGTAAAAGTAAAAATAAATGATGAAGCATATTTATATCAATATGGTAAAAAATTGGCAAAAACGAAAGATGTATTCGATCAGACTCCAACAGCAAGATTTGGAAGTAATTTAAACCCTAAAAAATATACAAGAGAAGTATTAGCAGAAGAAATTCAAATTGATCCAAAAGATTATAGCAGTTCTAATGATCCATTTGAAGTAAAAGTTTACTATAAAACAGCAATACGAAATGATAGTACTAATTTACTTATGCAGCCAGTAGAAGTAGTAAGTCAATATGATAGCAAATATGCGTTACCACAAGATGCAACAGCAGAAGTTGCGGCTGATATAGGACCTACTAATGTAGCTATGCCAGCGCAATGGAAAGATACATCTAGTCAGATAACAGGAAATAAATCTGCACCTGCTGGATATAAAAATGCATATAGAACTATAAATAATGTATTGAAACCTGGAGAAGAAGTAGTATTCTACACAGAATATACAGTAAGTAGAGAGCAAGCAAAAGGATTGATTCAGGGACAGCCAACACTACAATTGTTTAATAATGTAGAAATAAATGCATATAAAACAACGTACCCAGGACAAGAAAGAAGAGGAGAAATAGGAACAGATGCCTTTGCAGGAGTTGATGTAGATTCAATAGCAGGTAACGCTAACCCATTAAATAAAACAGCAACATTTGAAGATGATAACGATGAAGCACCGGTATTAGAATTAGTTCTAGGAGAAACTAGAGTAATAACAGGACAAGTATTTGAAGATGCAGCTAATGCAGTAAAAGCAGGAAATAGAGAAGGAAGCGAATTAATGGCATATCTAGGAAATGGTAAAAAAGATAATACCGAAGGAGGAATTCCGCAAGTCACAGTAGAGTTAGTTGAACTTGATGATAATGGAAATGAGATACTAGAAAATGGAGAAACAAAAGTAAAAGTAACTAATGGAAACCAGCATACATATGAAACATCACAAGCAAAAGTAATCACAGATGCTTACGGTAACTATAAATTTGAAGGATTTGTACCAGGAGAATATATAATAAGATATACATGGGGGCAAGGTAAAGGAACTACAATTCCGTCAAAAGGTTCAGGAGAAAATGCAAAAGCATATGTACAGCAGTATAAGAGTACTATATTTAATAATGAAGCTAGATATCAAAGAATGACAGAAAATCCTCAAACAAATAGATGGTATTTAGATGAAAGTAATTTAATAGATAGAGGTGCTACTAACTTACCATTATCTAGTGCTATTGATGATATGGCAGTAAGAAAGTTAATAGATAGTCAAATTGAGAATACTGGTAATGATGAAACATTTGGTGCAGATGAATATAATGACTTGTATAAACCAGGAAGAACATATATATATCCTGGTATTGAAGATACTAACATAAATAAGAATCTTATAAAAGAAGTTTCAGCTAGAACACCTTCATTTGATGTAGGAATTGAAGAGGTTAACGTAGATAGCGAAGATACTTCTGTAAAAACAGAAGGAAAAAATGACTATCCAAAATTCCAAATAAATAATCTTGATTTCGGTATAACAGAACGACCAAAAATGGAAATGGATTTAGACCAAAAGATAGAGAGAGTTAAAATATCAGCGGCAAATGGAAACATAATACTAGATACAAGTGTAGAATATGATGAAAATGGTGTTCCACATTTAAAAGGAAGTTATAATAATGCAACATATCCAAAAGAACCACAGGACGGAAGTTATCCAATTGGTGTATTCAAAACTGAACTTGACCAAGAAATAATGCAATATGCATCTTTGGAAATTACATATAAATTTATTATAGTTAATAACAGTCAATTAGACTTCGTAATTAAAGAAGAAGGTTTAGGAAATAATGCTTATGACTTCCAATACAATGTACAAAATAATAGATATTATAAATATGGTGATTATGGAGGGGCAACAGAGCCTGAGGTTGAAATAAGACCTACAATAATTATTGATTATTTGGATAACAAGCTAAGTTATTTAAGAAATCCAGATACAAATGCACCAGAAGAAAACGACTTATGGGAAAAGACAGATGAATCTGATGAAAGAGTAAAGAAAATATTATTTAAAAATGGAACACAAGGTAATAATTATAAAATGAACAATGAATTATATAAAGAAGGAACATATAATAGATATCCAGAACCAAACATAGAAGCAAGATTAAACTATATAAGGAGAAATTATTGGATACTTTTAAGAGATACAACACCAAATAATATGGATAAATTAGCGAAAGAGTTAAATATTGATAATAAAGAAGAATATTTTAATGAACAATATATATCATTAAAAGCTCAAGAAAAATCAGAAGACGATGTTAAACTTGTGGCATCAAAATATATAGCTGATACATCAGAAGGTTTAATATTCTATTCTTCAGGAGAAATAGCCCAAATGAATAGAACAGGAGGAGCAATACCAGAAAATACAATACCAGCAAATATGGATCCAACAAATATAGGATATTATAATTCTGATGATAAAAATACGAACTTCCAAGATCAAAATAATTTTGGAGATGATAATACAAAATATACATTAGAAAATGATGGATCATGGGCCGGAATAATCACAATCACACCACCTACAGGAAATACTAAAGATTATAGTAAAACAATAACAATGATTATTTCTATAATAGGATTAGGTGTTGTAGCAATAATATTAACAAGTAAAAAAATAAGAATAATAAAAATAAAGAAATGGTAAATATTGCCTACAAAATCTTCTTATATAAAAAAGGTATTCTAAAATAGAAGCCTAAAAGTAAAAATCTCAGTGAAAAATCACTGAGATTTTTATTTATATAGAAATCAAAATTGAAAAAAATTAAAAATTTCAAAAATTTTGCTTTTTACCTAAAAAATAAAATGGTAATTTATGAATGATAAATATAAAAGAAAACTTACGGAAAAGCAAGGTTCAAAAAAAGCACAAAATTAAAAAAAATGTAACAATAATGTAAATAAATTTTAATAAAAGTTAATAAAAAAACCTAAAACGACCTTCCCTAAGAACAAAAAACGGCTATAAAAAAAAATGCAAAAATTCTCTATTGATTTAGAAAAAAAAAGAAAGTAATATATTATTAAGTTAATTTTTGTAAGAAGAATGAGAGGGATTACTATGGAAAAATTAAGACTAAGTAATAAGGCTTTTGCCAACAAGTTAATAGCAATACTTGTTATCTTCTGCATGATTTTTGTGCAATATGCAATAGTGGGAGGTAACATAGTACAAGCTGTAGCAGAAGAGCTAGAAGAGCAAGAAACGATAACGAAAGGAGAAAATGTTGAATTCAATGCATTCTTTAGAAGTGATAATGGTTCAACTCATGAAGCAGAGCTAAATTTAGAAGAGACGCAAAAACTGTATATAGAAGTTTCAGTAAAAGATAAAGTTTCTGTAAGAAATGCTGTTATTAATATAAAAGATGCAAACTTCAATATTAAAAAAGATGAAATAAAAGATAACAGATATATAAGTAAAATAGACACTGAAGCAAATGAAATACAACTAAAAGGTATATCTTCTAATAATACAGTATTAATTGAATTGCCAATTGAATTCAAAAAACAAGAAAAAATAAATTCAAGTTATTTCGAAAAAGAAGTTAATATCACATTAAAAGGAAATACTGAAGATATTAGTCAACGTGTAAAAGATTTAGAAGGAAGTGTAACTGTTAAGCCATTATGGACTGCATATACAGAATTAAATTTAACACAATCAATTGATAAATATTTCAGTTTAGGAGATAAAGGAACAATACTTCAACAAACAGTAAAATCTGAAGTTAAAAATAATGCATTACCAAGATATAAAGAAGTTATACAAACAGAAGCACCAACAGTAGCTAATGAGAAACCAGAAAGAGTAACAGTATTAGTCGATGGTGAGAAAGTTGATGATAATAATGTTGAATATAACAATGGAACAGTAAAAGTTACATATTCTAAAATAGACGATAGTGATGGAAATATTGAGTGGGGAGATGCTAAAAAAGAATATACATTTATGTATCATTACAATAGTACAACACCATTAGTAGAAACACCAATAAAATTAAATACAAAAGTAGAAAGTTCACAATATACAAAAGATGATAATGTTACAAAAGAAGATACAACAGAAATAGTAGCAACACCAATAGGAAATATTACTACTGTAGAAACAACTCTAACAGGAGATATTTATAAAGGTTATTTATATGAAAATGAAGCAAAAGAACTTCAATATGTAGAAAGAAACGATATAGATGTTTCATATATAGAAGGAATTGAAAATATACAATTACAAACAAACAACAATACATATGCAAATGAAGCAGGAATCGGAGTAATCTCAGCACAAAACATAACATATAAACAAACACAAGTAAATAAAAAAGAAATATTAAAATTACTAGGACAAGAAGGAAAAGTAACAATAAAAAGGGCGACAGGAGAAGTAATTACAGAAATAACAAAAGATACACAAGAAGATGAAAAAGGAGTAATAACAGTAGAATATCCAGAAGGTGAAACAGGAATAGTTATTGAAACAACAAAACCACAAGTAGAAGGAAAAATGACAGTATTAAATACAAAAGCTATAAGTGGAGTGACAAATCAACCAAGAACAGCAATCAGTCTTATTAAACAATTAATAGTAAACCCAGAAATAATAACAAATGTAAGTAAAGAAGGAACAACTGCATCATTAGAAATGAAAGAACCAACAACAGAAGCATCAATTGAAGTAAATAGAACTTCTTTAACAACAACTCAAGAAAATCAAAAAATAGAAATAAAAGCAATGTTAAATACAAATGATGCAAAACAAGACTTATATGCAAATCCTTCACTAGCAATAGAATTACCATCAGATATACAATCAGTAAATGTAGAAAGCATTGATAAATTATATGGAGATGAGTTTACAGACGTAAGAGCAAGTCAAGGAGTAGTAAATGGTAAACAAGTTATAAGGATTGATTTAACAGGAGAACAAAAAGAACATAAAGAAGCAGGTATAAATGGAACTGTATTAAATATTAAAGCAAATGTAACATTAAACAAAAAAGCAATAAGTAAAAAAGATAATATAAAAATGACTTATACAAATGCTAAAGCTACTCAATATAAAGATGCTCAACCTATAGGAACTGCAGAAACACCACTAGAAATAATATATCCAAAAGCATTAATTACAACAAATGAAATAGCTGATTTACAAGTTGAAACATTTGGAGAGCAAGAAGAAGTAACTAAAACAATACCATATGGAGCAGGAGAAAAAGTTCTTAATATAGGCTCAAAAGTTATAAATAACAATTCATCAGAAATAAAAGATGTAAAAATCTTAGGAACATTTGGAACACAAGGAACAGTAAAAATAGGAGAAAAAGTATTTGAAAACAACATAAATTCTATGCTTGTAGGTGAGTTTGCGGTAAATAATGCAGATATGAGTAAAGTAAAAATATATTATACAGAAAATGAATCAGCTACAGATGATATAGAAGATACAAATAATAGATGGCAATCTACTTTAACAAATGTTAGTGCAATTAAAAAATATTTAGTTGTAGTTTCAAATATGGTTAATGGAGAAGAATTAGATATAAACTATAATGTTAAAGTTCCTGCAAATTTGGAACATAATCAAAAAATGTATCAAGGTTATACAGTAAAATATAATGACGATAAAACTATAGGAGATCATCAAGTTTCAGCAACAACAATACAATTGAAAACAGGTATTGGACAAAAAATAGAAGCTAAGTCATCAGTAAAAGTTGGAAATAGTGTAGTTAACAACAATGAGATAGTAAAAAGAGGAGAAAAAATAGAATATAACATAGAAATATCAAACACAGGTGATGAAGATATAAAAAATGCAGTAGTTAGAGGAATAGTTCCAGAAGGAGCAACACTACTAAATTCGAAAAATGAAAAATATTATGGAGTTTATACTGAATCACCAGAAAGAGAAGTAAATTTTGAAATTCCAGAAATAAAAGCTGGAGAAAAAATAAATAAATCATATATAGTAAAAGTAAATGATAATGCACAAACTCAATCAGCTATAAACCAAGCTATGAGTGTTGAATATAATGGAAATGAAGTGCATAAGTCACAGAGTACTTTAATAGTAGGAGATATACAAAGTCCAATTGAAGCAACTACATCATATTATCAAGATTCTGAAGTAATAGCTGGAACTTCATTAAATATAGGTGTGGATATTACAAATAAAACAAATCAAGAAATAAATAATGTTGTAGTTACATGGGAAATGCCAAAAGGATTTAACATGAAATCAAATGCTTTAATATCAGATATTGAAGCTAAAGAAAATACATCTATAACATATACAATAGATAAAATTGAAGCTGGACAAACAGCAAATGTACTTGCTTTACTAGGTATAGATGATTCAGTTGTAGATGGAGATTACCCAATTTCAGCAACTGTAAAATACAATAATGAAGTTTATAAAACAAATTCAGCAGATGTAAAAGTAAAAACAAAAGAACAAATGAGTGTAAATACTATAAGTGATGCTAAAGATAGAGTTCTTAATATAGGTGAAATTGTTACATATAAAATAACAATGAAAAGTAATAGAAACCTAAGTAAAGAAAGAGTAGAAGTAACAGATATATTACCAACATATATGATGCTTAAAGAAGCAACATTAAAAGATGGTGCAGGAAATGTTACAAATTTACCAATAGAAAATGATGGTATGTTTTCTCAAAAAATAGCTTTTGCCGAAAATGAAGAAAAAACATTAACATTAAAAGCTGAAGTTGTATGTATAGATGAATTATATGAAGATGAAGTTTTGAAAAACGAAATTTCAGTTTTACTTGATAATAAATCTGTTTATAAGTCAGAAGTAGAAAGTACATTAAAGGCTAATACAGAAAGTGAAAAAACAAATTCTATTTCAGGATATGCATGGATAGATGCTAACTTAAACGGACAAATAGATACAGATGAAGAAATATTATCAAATATTGGTGTAAAACTATTAAATGTAGCAACAAATGAATTTGCAAAACAAGATGATGGACAAGAAATTGTAGAATATACAGATGATGAAGGTTTATATACATTTGAAAATGTACCAACAGGTCAATATATAATTATATTTGAATATGATACAAGTTTATATAAAACTACTGAATATATGAAAGAAGGAGCAGATGAGAGTGTTTCATCAAAAGCTATATCAAGAACAATAGACGACGATGGAGAAAAGATAACGATTGGTGCTACAGATGTTATAAACGTACAAGAAAGTACCCAAGTATCTAATGAAAATATAGGTTTTGAAGAAAAAGGAAAATTTGACCTTGACTTAGATAAGCATATATCTAGAATAGTTGTAAACAATAAAGATGGTATAAAAACATATGATTACAGCAAAGGTGATTTAGCTAAAATCGAATTAGATAAAAAGAAGATAAGCGGTTCATCAGTAATTTTTGAATATGAAATTAGAGTTTCAAACAATGGTGAAGTAGCTGGATATGCTAAAGAAATTGAGGATACAATGCCTTCAGACCTAACATTTAGTTCTGAAATGAACCCTACTTGGTATCAATCAGGTTCAGCATTAAAAACAAATTGCTTAGAAAATGAAATTATTGAACCTGGTGAAAACAAAACTATAAAATTATTTTTAACAAAAGTTATGACAGAAAGTAATACAGGAATGATTACAAATACACCTGAAATTACTGAAGCATATAATGAAGACGGAACTATAGAAATTAGTTCAACATCAGGAAAAACAACAAATTATGAAAGCGGATATACTACTACATCTGATGCAATAGTAACTACAAAACCAAACTTGAGTTTAGTATATACGACTCTATTGCTTGTCATAGTTACATTATTAGGTGCAGGAATATTCGTTCTAAAAAAAGAAACAATTAAAATAGATGAAGATATATTTAAAGGATTATAAAGGAAAGGAGGGGAGAAATAGATGAAAAGATTTATTAAAAATTTATTATTATCAATAATAGCCATATTTATTATAATAATAGGAATGAAAATTAATTTTGCTAATGTATCAGGTGAAATTGTTAAAGCCAGATATTTGCCAAATGGAAAGATAGAAGTAAGTAATGGTGCGAATAATATTTATAGCATTGGTTCTAATAAAGAAATAAATAACGAAATAGGAATTGCTAGTCGTGTAGGAGAAATTACTTTTAAAGAAGATGGAGTTTATGTTGACGACAAAAATTTAGGTTGGGATGATGGTAAATATAGATTAGCATGGGCAATAGTTAATGCAACACCTGAATTAGAAAATACAGATAACGAGAAATATCAAGTTGTTAGAGCAGTTATAAGTGATTCTGTTAGATATTTAGGAAATCAATTTGGAATCAACTTTGAAGGAAAAAGTAGTGAAGGAGTAGATACTTCTAAATACGAAGAAGAAATACAAGAGTTTATCAAAGAATGTAAAATAGTTAATAATGAAGATGTACTTAAAGTATATCCATCAGTAAACTCTAAAAATCTTAAAGTACAAGAATACAAATATAAAAATGAAGAATGTATAAAAATAGGACCATTAGAGATGGATATGCCTTATGGAGGAATTCTAGATAATTATGAAGTTATAGATACAAATAATTCAGTGATTCCTGAAAATGAATGTAAAATCATTAAATCTAATAGTGATGAAATAAAAGCAAATGAAATAAAAAGTCAATCTCCTTTCTATGTTTTAGTTAAAAAATCAGCTGTAAAAGAAGGAATAAAAAATATTAACTTCAACGCAACACGTATTCAAAAACATATTGGAGAGGGAAGTAAAATATCAGTATATAAAAGTGTAAAAGCAGGACATCCTGATTTTATATCAATAGAATACAATGTAACCTCAGAGGAACAGGCGGTATCAGTAACATATAGCCAAAATGTAGATTGGAAACTTACAGAAGAGACAAAGTCATCAGAAGAAGAAACAAAGCCATCAGAAGAAGAGACAAAGCCATCAGAAGAGATAAAACTATTAAAAGAAGAGGCAAAACCATATGTGGGAGCAGAGATACAAATACATAAATATGCAGCAAAACCAGATGGAACTACAGACACAGAAAAAGGAATACTAGAAGGAGCAAGATTTGTAGTAAAAAATGTAACTACAAATGAATATATAAAACATACAGATGCAAATTATCAACCAACAGAAGCAGTATTCAATGTAGATGATTCATGTTATGAATATGTAAATGAACTTAGAGAAGAAACAATGTTCAATGAAAGAGGAAGTGCATATGCACAATTCTATCTAACAAATGTAACTGGAAAACCAATAATATTGAAGAACCTAAAACCAGGAACATATAAGGTTACAGAAATACTACCACCAGATGGATATAGTTTATCAACAAATGGAGATGGAAATACAAATACACACACAATAACAATTAGAGATAATGGAACAATAGTACAATCAACAAACCAATTACATTTTATTAATAAAGAAGCAGTAGGAGCAAATTTAGAAATAAATAAATATGCACTAAAAGCAGATGGAAGCGTTGATGAAGAAAAAGGAGTTCTTGGTGGAGCAGGATTTGTAATAAAGAACATAACTACAAATCAATATGTAACACATACAAGAGCTGATTACACATCAGAAAAAACTGAACTAAATGTAAAAGAATCTTCATACAAAAGATTAACTTCAAGTGATGAAAATCTTTTAGTAAACATAAATCTATCTAAGTTTGAAGATTATATATTTATGACTACAGCAGGACAACCAATTAAGTTAAATAATCTAAAACCTGGAAAATATGAAGTAACGGAAGTAATGGCACCACAAGGTTATAGTTTATCAGTAAATGGTAATGGAAATTCAAACAAACATACAATAACGGTTTCTGAAGAAGGTAAAATACTAGAAAATACAAATACACTTAATTTCCATAATTCTGAAAGTAAAGATGTGGAAGTAAAAATATATAGATATGTAGCAAAATCAGATGGAACTGCAGATGTAGAAAAAGGAATACTTGAAGGGGCAAGATTCGTAATAAAAAATACCACTACAAATCAATATTTAAAACATGAAAACGGAGAATACCAACTAGCGCAAGGAGTATTTAATCCAAATAATTCAAGCTATGAAACTTTATCTGGAAACAATGAGCAAAAAATGCTAAATGAAAAAGGAGAAGAATTCGGAAGATTTTATTTTACTAATGCAAGAAATGTAGTGATAAAATTAAGAAACTTAAAACCAGGAAAATATAAAATAACAGAAATAATACCACCAGATGGATATAGTTTATCAACAAATGGAGATAACAATTCGAATTCACAAACAATAACAATTAACTATGATGGATCAATAATTGAAGCAACAGACCAGTTGCACTTCATTAGTAAAGAATCTATTGGTGGAAATATAGAAATCCATAAATATGCATTAGCAGAAGATGGATCTAAAGATGAAGACAATGGAATATTAGAAGGAGCAAGTTTTGCAGTTAAAAACAAAACTACAAACCAATATGTAACACATGATAATACACAAGAGAAAACAAGTCATATGTTAATAGCAGCAAAAAAAGTACATAAAATAATGGAAGATAAAAATTATACATATGGAAGCAATACATCTCTTACAATTGAAGAATCAGAAAATCAAGGAAAAAAGGAATGTGACTGTTCAACATATGTAGATTGGGTATTAAATGAATTAGGACTAGACCTACAAACAAGATCGGCTGGAGCAGATATGAAATCAGAGCTAGATGCAGCTGATTGGTGTGAACCAGTTGCAAGTAGAGATGTTGCACAACCAGGTGATATAGTACTATATAATAGACACGTACAAATATATGGAGGAAAATCTATTAATGGACAAGATCAATGGTATAATGCAGGATCTGAAGAATCTATAAAAACAAGGGCACCTTCAGTAATTGGACTACCATTTGGAAGTGAAATTGGAATATACCGTGTAAAAGATACAGCTATTCCAGAAGAATTAAGAGTGTCAGAAGAAATAAAAGAATCTTCATATAAAACATTAAGTAAAGAAGATGAAGATAAATTACTAAATATAGATCCAGAAAGTTTCAGCGAATATTTATTTACAACTACAGCAGGACAACCAATAAGATTAAATCAATTAAAACCAGGAGAATATGAGGTAACAGAACTAATAGCACCAGAAGGATATAGTATATCAACAGATGGAGTAGAAGGTTCAAATACACTTACAATAACAATAAACGAAGATGGATCAATGGCAGGAGGAACTAACCAATTACGTTTTTATAATAAGATAGCAGAACAAATGACTCCTGCAGAAATGCAAATATCTAAATATGCAGCAAATGTAGATGGAACTGCAGATAAACAAAGTGGAATACTAGATGGAGCTATATTTGTAGTAAAAAATACATCTACTGGTATGTATATAAAACATGTAGATGACAATTATCAAACAGAAGAAGGAATCTTCGAAACAAATGAAACAAATTATGAAGCTTTAAGTGAAGAAGACGAACAAAGAATGTTAAATTTAAGAGAAGATGAATTCAAACAATATTACTTAACAAATTTACCAGGAAAACCAATAATAATAAGGAATTTAATATCTGGTAAATATACAATTACAGAGTTATTACCACCAGATGAATATAGCTTATCAACAAATGGTAAAAACAATTCAAATTCACGTACTCTAACTGTTAGAAAAGATGGAACAATAGTACAACCATCAAATGAATTAGAATTCATTAATAAAGAAGCAGTTGGTGGAAATATAGAAATCCATAAATATGCACAAAATGAAGATGAAAGTGAAGATACAGAAAAAGAAATTATGGGTGGAGCAGGATTTGTAATAAAAAATACAACTACAAATCAATATGTAACACATACAGAAGAAAGTTATGATGAGAAAGAAACAACATTAGAAGCAAAAGAATATTTATATAAAATATTAGATGAAGCAAGTGAAAAAGAATTATTATTAAATAATTCATCAGGATATGAAAATTATTTATTTACAACTACAGAAGGACAACCAATTAGATTAAATAATTTAAAACCAGGAAAATATGAAGTAACAGAAATAATAGCTCCAGAGGGATATAATTTATCTAAAAATGGAGAAGGAAATACAAACAAATTAACAATAACAATAAATGAAGATGGATCAATTGAAGAAGAAGACAATCAGTTACATTTTTATGATTCTGAATGTAAAGATAAAGAAATTCAGATTTACAAATATGGACTAACAGAAAATGGCGATATAGATAAAGAAAAAGGTATACTAAAAGGAGCAAGATTTGTAGTAAAAAATGTAACTACAGATGAATACTTAACTCATACAGATGAAAACTATAATGAATCAGAAGGAACTTTTGATGTAGAAGATTCAAGTTATAAAAAGTTAATTGAAGCTGAAGAACAAATTGTATTAACTGACAGAGGAGAAAATGAAAAAGATTATTACTTAATAAGTACAAATGAAAAACCAATAGTGTTGAAGAACTTAAAAGCAGGAGAATATAAAATAACAGAAATGTTACCGCCTGAAGGATATAGTTTATCAACAAATGGAGAAAAAAATACAAATTCACAAACATTAACAGTAAATGAAGATGGAACAATAAAAGAACAAACAAATGAAATGTTTTTCTATAACAAAAAACAATATTGCACAAATATAGAAATAAATAAATTCGGATTAAATGATCAAGGAAAAATAGATAAAAATAGTGAAGTTATAGAAGGAGCAAGCTTTACAATAAAAAATATAACAACAAATCAATATGTTACTCATACAAATAAAAACTATCCATTACAAAATAATGAAATAAACTTGAATGAATTATCATATAAAACTTTAGACGAAAAAAATGAAGAACTTTTACAAAAAAGGGAATCATCTTTAGTTAAAAATTATACATTTAATACTTTAAAAGGAAAATCAATAAAATTAAACAATTTAAAACCAGGAAAATATGAAGTAAGAGAGCTAGTAGCACCAGAAGGTTATAATTTCTCAACAGATATTAATGGAAATAGTACAAATGTACAAACATTAGTGATAAATGAAGATGGATCAACAGAAGACGATAAAAGATCTTTAGATTTCTATAATTCAAAATATAAAACTGCTGATATAGAAATACATAAATATGCAGCAAATCCAGATGGAACTACAAACACAGAAAAAGGAATACTTGAAGGAGCAAGATTTGTAATTAAAAATACAACTACAAATGAGTATTTGAAACATGTAAATGGAGAATATCAACCAACAGAAGGAATATTTAATGCAAAAACTTCAAGCTATACAGTTTTAGATGAGACTAGTGAGCAAGCAATGTTCAATAAAAGAGGACAAGCTCATGGAGAATATTATTTTACAAATGTAGCAGGAAAAGCTATACAATTGAAAAACTTAAAACCAGGAGTTTATAAGATAACAGAAATACTACCACCAGATGGATATAGTTTATCAACAAATGGAGATGGAAATTCAAATACACACACAATAACTATTAATGGAGATGGAACAATAAAAGAACCAACAAACCAATTACATTTCATTAATAAAGAAGCAGTTGGTGCAGATATAAAAATTGTCAAATTTGCACTAAATGATGACGGAACAGTAAATGAGAATAAAGGAATGCTTGGAGGAGCAAGTTTTGTAATCAAAAATACAACTACAAATCAATATGTAACACATACAAGAGCTGATTACACATCAGAAAAAACAGAATTAGATGTAAACGAGATTGCATATAAAACATTAACAAATGATGAAAATAATCTACTAAATACAAATCCATTAAGTCTTGGAGAATATACATTTAAAACTACAGAAGGACAACCAATTAAATTAAATAAATTAAAACCAGGAGATTATGAAGTAACAGAAGTAATAGCTCCAAATGGATATTATTTATCAGAAAATGAAAGAACGCATAAATTTACAATATACGAAGATGGAACTATAAGTTTACCAACAAATGAATTACATTTCCATAACCGTGAAG
>CANQQF010000056.1 GCA_947625985.1 uncultured Clostridia bacterium
CAGATGACGAAGAATACTATATGGTATATAAGGTAAAAGACGAAGATGTTTATGTAGGCTCAAATGGCAAAATGACTGCAAAACTAAAACATATAGTAAGATATGATTACTCAACAAATGGTGGAACCCAATGGAATGGAGGAGAAACCTCAGTAAAAGTAAGAGGAGATAATCCAATAAATTTAGATTGGACTGCAACAAAAGATGGATGGAAATTTGAAGGTTGGTCACGAACTCAAAACTCACATGAAAAAGAAGATTCTTTAACAATGGGTGAAGATGATATAACATTGTATGCAATCTTTAGTAAAGAATTAAAAGCAACATTCAATAGTTGTAATAGCAATTCACAGGAAACAATAGCAAAGAAAATATATAACAACGAAACCCAGACAAATATAAATGCACCTTCAATAGATAATGTAGAAAGAAATAATAAAACATATGAAGGAAAAGGATGGTCAACAAATCCAGAAAAAACTGCAACAGTAGAGATACAACCACAAGGAAATATAATATTACAAAACGGAGTAGAATCTCCAAACTATTATGCAGTATATGGAATACAAGGAGGACAAGGAGATACACAAGACGAAGTAAATATGGTATTCAAATATTGGGACGGAGAAAAAGAGGCAGAAGAAATTGTAAAAGTACGAGATAGAATAGGTTACAATGGAGAACCAATAGATCAAGACACTACAGTAGATGTACCTCAACAAGTAAAAGGAAGCACTGGACCATTAGCAACTATATATAAAGGTGTATCAAAAGAAGAACAAGGAGAAGGTATAACTCCAAATTTAACAAATGGATTAGTGTATTATGCAATATATAGTAAAGAGGTAACTTTAACGAAATATATACATAACCCGGGAGAAAATACTGGAACTTCAGAAACAAGAACAGTTTATGGATATTACAATGGCCAAACTAAAAAGCCAACAGTAAATTTAGGAACAGCAGAAAATATAACATTAGAAGATGGTGATATAGCAGAACCATATAAATGGGTAACAGATATATCTGTTATACAAGAAGGAGCAACAGCAGAACAAATAAATGGCCTTGATCCAAATAGTGAAATATCTTTAGCAGATGACGAAGAATACTATATGGTATATAAGGTAAAAGACGAAGATGTTTATGTAGGCTCAAATGGCAAAATGACTGCAAAACTAAAACATATAGTAAGATATGATTACTCAACAAATGGTGGAACCCAATGGAATGGAGGAGAAACCTCAGTAAAAGTAAGAGGAGATAATCCAATAAATTTAGATTGGACTGCAACAAAAGATGGATGGAAATTTGAAGGTTGGTCACGAACTCAAAACTCACATGAAAAAGAAGATTCTTTAACAATGGGTGAAGATGATATAACATTGTATGCAATCTTTAGTAAAGAATTAAAAGCAACATTCAATAGTTGTAATAGCAATTCACAGGAAACAATAGCAAAGAAAATATATAACAACGAAACCCAGACAAATATAAATGCACCTTCAATAGATAATGTAGAAAGAAATAATAAAACATATGAAGGAAAAGGATGGTCAACAAATCCAGAAAAAACTGCAACAGTAGAGATACAACCACAAGGAAATATAATATTACAAAACGGAGTAGAATCTCCAAACTATTATGCAGTATATGGAATACAAGGAGGACAAGGAGATACACAAGACGAAGTAAATATGGTATTCAAATATTGGGACGGAGAAAAAGAGGCAGAAGAAATTGTAAAAGTACGAGATAGAATAGGTTACAATGGAGAACCAATAGATCAAGACACTACAGTAGATGTACCTCAACAAGTAAAAGGAAGCACTGGACCATTAGCAACTATATATAAAGGTGTATCAAAAGAAGAACAAGGAGAAGGTATAACTCCAAATTTAACAAATGGATTAGTGTATTATGCAATATATAGTAAAGAGGTAACTTTAACAAAATATATACATAACCCTGGAGAAAATACCGGAACTTCAGAAACAAGAACAGTTTATGGATATTACAATGGCCAAACTAAAAAACCTACAGTAAATTTAGGAACAGCAGAAAATATAACATTAGAAGATGGTGATATAGCAGAGCCATATAAATGGGTAACAGATATATCGGTAATACAAGAAGGAGCAACAGCAGAACAAATAAATGGTCTTGATCCAAATAGTGAAGTATCTTTATCAGATGACGAAGAATACTATATGGTATATAAGGTAAAAGACGAAGATGTTTATGTAGGCTCAAATGGCAAAATGACTGCAAAACTAAAACATATAGTAAGATATGATTACTCAACAAATGGTGGAACCCAATGGAATGGAGGAGAAACCTCAGTAAAAGTAAGAGGAGATAATCCAATAAATTTAGATTGGACTGCAACAAAAGATGGATGGAAATTTGAAGGTTGGTCACGAACTCAAAACTCACATGAAAAAGAAGATTCTTTAACAATGGGTGAAGATGATATAACATTGTATGCAATCTTTAGTAAAGAATTAAAAGCAACATTCAATAGTTGTAATAGCAATTCACAGGAAACAATAGCAAAGAAAATATATAACAACGAAACCCAGACAAATATAAATGCACCTTCAATAGATAATGTAGAAAGAAATAATAAAACATATGAAGGAAAAGGATGGTCAACAAATCCAGAAAAAACTGCAACAGTAGAGATACAACCACAAGGAAATATAATATTACAAAACGGAGTAGAATCTCCAAACTATTATGCAGTATATGGAATACAAGGAGGACAAGGAGATACACAAGACGAAGTAAATATGGTATTCAAATATTGGGACGGAGAAAAAGAGGCAGAAGAAATTGTAAAAGTACGAGATAGAATAGGTTACAATGGAGAACCAATAGATCAAGACACTACAGTAGATGTACCTCAACAAGTAAAAGGAAGCACTGGACCATTAGCAACTATATATAAAGGTGTATCAAAAGAAGAACAAGGAGAAGGTATAACTCCAAATTTAACAAATGGATTAGTGTATTATGCAATATATAGTAAAGAGGTAACTTTAACGAAATATATACATAACCCGGGAGAAAATACTGGAACTTCAGAAACAAGAACAGTTTATGGATATTACAATGGCCAAACTAAAAAGCCAACAGTAAATTTAGGAACAGGTCCAAATGTAGAAGAATATACAGCATTAGGATGGTCAACAAACAATAGTGTTACAAGTACACCAGAGATACCAATAAATAATGATGTAGAGATAACAACAGATATAAAATATTATTTAAATTATGAAAAAGAAGTAACAATAACTTTTAACGAAAATAAAGGTATGAATGTACCTGCACCAGAAGTATCTAAAACATACTTAGGATATTCTGATGATAAAATACCAGCGAAAATAACTATACCTAACAAAGAACCAACAAGATACAATTATACATTTTTAGGATATTCAGAAAATAAAGAAGAAGTACAAGCAACATATTTAAAAGAACAAACTTATGATTTTTATAATAGTACAACATTATATGCAATATGGAAAATAATAGATGATGACCCACCAGTAATAAACTTTGAAACAAATGGAAGTAGTCAATGGAGTAAAGAACATAAAACGAAAATAATAGTTACAGATCAAACATTAGATGAAACAAGTCTAAAATATATATGGTCTCAAGATACAACTACTCCTAATGAAGAAGAATTTAATAAACAGGAAGCAGTATCATTTAGTAATAACGAAGAGATTTCAAAAGATGAACTAACTGGAAACAATTGGCATCTATGGGTATTAGCAAAAGATAATGTAGGACATAAAACAATTGAAAAATCAGAAGACTTCTATTTTGACAACACATTACCAAAGACAGAAAGACCAACATTAGATAAAAAATTAAGTAGTATTACAGCAACATTTAAGCAAACAGATGAGCATAGTCAAATAAATGAAAGCACAAAGCAGTATGGTATAAAAGAAACTTCAGCAGGAGAAGAAACTTGGAAATGGGAAACAGATTCAGAAGACACACACATATTTAAGGGACTAGAATTAGGAACATCTTATGATGTAAAAACTAAAGTTCAAGACAATGTTGGAAATGAACAAGAATCAGAAATAGAAACAATAACTACATTAAACTTAACTGCACCTACTATAACTCTTTCAAATTATGATTGGACTAAAGAACCAGTAAAAGTAACAATAGATTACCCAGAAGTAGAAGATGAGGTGACATATCAATATAGTTATAATGAAAACTTTGAACCTTTTGAGACCTATAATCAACCATTTGATGTAACAGAAAATAAAACAATATATGCTAGAACAATAGGAGTAAATCAAGAAGGTGCAGATATTGTAAGCCAACAAAAAATATCAAAAATAGATAATAAATTACCAGTCATTCAGGAAGAATCATCAATAGGAACAGAAGTAACAGAGGCAAACGGAAAAGCAGGTGTTAAAGTTGGCATAAATGCACAAGATGAGCAATCTGGAATAAAATATTATCAATTTAGTCAAGCAGATAACATAAATGAATCTTCAAGCGGATGGATTGAAGGCACACCTGAAATAACTATGAAAGAATATACAGAGCTTATTATTAATAATGGAACATGGTACTTATATGTACAAGATCAAGCAAAAAATATAAGCAATAAAAGATTTGAAGTAAATGAAGAATCTTTCGATAATATAACACCAGAAATAGAATGTACACCTAAAGAGGAGTGGGTAAAAGAATCTGTTGACGTTGTTATTACATATCCAGATTTCACAGGATTAGTAAAAGAATATAATGATGGAAAAACTGGCAATAAACCAGCTTCGTCATCTACAGTTTCATTCTCAGTTAACGAAAAAGGAACCTCAATAGACGCAAAAAGTACCCTAGGCAACAATGTTAGAACAGCTACTTGGACAATTGAAAATATAGACAAAGTTAAGCCAAACGTAAAAGAATTAATTGAAACAAGTGTAACTCAAGATAGTATAATACTAAATGTAGATGCAGAAGATAGCTTTAGTGGATTAGCAAAAGAAAACACTTATACATATTTCTTAGATGGTGTTCAACAAGGTACACCTTCTACAGAAGCTAGTTATTATTTCTCTAATTTAAAAAATGAACATCAATATACAGTTGGTGTAAAAGTACAAGATGATGTTGGAAATACAACAGAAATTAAGACAAAGCAAATTACAACATTAAAATCAATATATGATCCTGAAACATGGGGAGATTATTATGATATACAATATTCAGCAGGAGGAGTAAATGAGTGGAAAATATTCTATGCTAATGCAGGATATATTTATTTAATCACTTCAGATTATTTAAACAATAGTTTATTACCAGAAAATTCAGGCATGGCAGCTTCAACTGCAAACAATATAGAGGACGAAAGATTTTATTGTTCATACTTCCCAACAATACCAACTACGAAGATATCAGATATAGCGAAATTTAATACTTCAGAAATAATAAAAAGATATTTTATGAAATTTACTAACACTTCGAATACACAAGCTGGATTAATGTATACAGCAAAACTATTAGACCCAGATATATGGCAGAAGTTTGTAAATACAAATATAGCAGATGAAGCTATAGGATCACCTACCTTAGAGTTATTCTGTGAAAGTTGGAACAAAAGACATCCTGAACTTACTCAAATAATACCAACCATATATGACGGAAGTTATTCAATAAATAATGGAAATAATATTTCAATAGGAACAAGTGATAGCTTATATACTATAACATCTCAACAACATGCTAAATACAATATATTTGCCTCACCAGGTATGTTAAGCAGAGATGAAAAATTCGTTTGTTGTGTAACAAGTGAAGGAATAGTAACAAGAGACGCTATTGGTCATAGTCAAATTGGAGGAGCATGTGCAATTAGACCTGTTGTTAGACTACAGACAAATGTCAAGGTATCTAAAAGAGCAGATGGAAGCTACAGGCTTATAAAAGAAATTGATCCAAGCGATCAAAAGCCACCTACTATAAATAGTGTTTCTACAAAAGACCAAAAGATAGCATCTATTACAGTAACAGTAGATGCAGAAGATACAGGAACAGGTATACCTGAAGCAGGAGGCTATGCTTGGTATATAGATGGAAAATTCATGGCAACAACAGATACAAACACATATACATATACTAATGTAAGTAGAGGAACAGGTGTAAAACATACATTTACAGTGGAAGTATCAGATAGAGCAGGAAATATAAGTTCAAAAACAACAGAGGAAATACCTTTTACTTATAAGGCAAATGAAGTAATAAAAGCAATGAACATAGGAGATAAAATAAATAATTATACAGTAACACCAAAAAGTGGTTATGAGATAAAAGATTGGCAAATATATTATATGGATGATGACTATGTATATCTAATATCATCAAACTATATTCCATTTGAATTATTCCCTAAAGAGACCGAATGTGTAAACCACACTAATGAATATAGTTTCTATTGGCCATCACCACCTAGCAAAACAATAAATGAAATAGCTAAATTCAACTCTTCTCAAATTATTAATAGATACTATACACAACTTACAAATTTAGCTGAAACAAATGTAAACTTTAGATATACAGCAGCATTAATAAATCCTGATTATTGGGAATCTTTTGTAAACACTAAATATGCAGATGAAGCAATTGGAGGACCACCTCTTGAGCTTCTACAAGCAAGTTGGAGAACTAAGAATGAACAAGGAGTTCCTGAAGGTTCAAGTACCTTTAACTTAACTGGTACTGATAAAGGATATTCACTTAATAATGGTCAATCAGAATTTTATCTGGGATCAGGGGCATTAGGAGAACCTAATTCAATATATGCATTAACAGATACAGAAAGATGTACGGCATATATCTTACCTTCTCCTATATATGCGTCAAACAACTCTACAGGTTATGCAGTGGCAAGTATAGACGGAATGAAAGGTACTGTAAATGTCAATGCGACACCATCACAGCCAAACACTAGACGAGGATTAAGACCAATTGTACGACTTAACATTGATACTAAACTTGAATATAATGGACAAGGTTGGGATTTAAGTAATTAAATATCTAAATAATAAAAATTGCTATATAAGAAAAACTTATATAGCAATTTTTTTAATAATTTTGGTGAGCCATCGGGGGGTCGAACCCCGGACCTTCAGATTAAGAGTCTGCTGCTCTACCAACTGAGCTAATGGCCCGTATTATGTCGAAGCCTATTATACCTTTTTTTGTTTGTTTTGTCAATACAAAATAATTAAAGTTTGGTTTTATAATTAAAGTTTGGTTTTATATTATTTGATTTTTATGTTGACTTATTGTATAATTATATTATATAAATATATTTTTGGAAAATGAATTATTATGCAGTATTGTAGGAAGTCGAAGGAAAGGAATGTCTAAATTTTTTTCAAGAATTTTATTTGTCATAGGTTTTCTTTTTTGCATCAAATATGAATTTGTTTTAATTGATTTTATATTTGATAATAATAAAGACTCCTCTACCTCAAGCTCTAGTCAATATGAAGAAGAAGCTGATAGAATTCAAGTTTCTAATACTTATATGAGTCCTTATAATTCTGTTTGTTACATTGTTGCATATTTTCCTAATGGAATGTGTGCTCAAGGTTCTGGAGCTCTTATAGCTAGTAATCAAGTATTAACTGCTGCTCATGTTGTTTATAGCAAAGAAGATGGAGGTTTTGCTACAGATATAGAAGTTACCCCTGCTCATAATGGTTCATCTTCAGATCCATATGGTAGTAGCTATTCTCTTAATATAACTGTACCTTCTGGTTGGACAAAAAGTGAAGATTTTGATTGTGATTTTGCAATTATTGAGATAGCTGATAATTTCAGTAATTATTTACCTTATAGAGATTTTGAAGATTATGATTATCCTGATAATCTTGTTGTTACTAATATTGGTTATCCTAGTGATATGAATGGCTATATGTATTGCGACACAGAACCTATACTTGATAGTGATGATAATATTATCAAAATAAATAATGAAATTTATTTTGGAGATTCTGGTGGCCCTGTACTGGACGAGGAAAACTATATTATAGGAATTGTTTCTCATACTCAGACTACTCTTGCTGGAAATAAAGTAAATGTTGCAGTTTGTATTAATGATGAAATCTCTGACTTCATTAACGATTATATGGTTAATCATGCTAATATTTATTAATGGTATTAATGCTATAATTCATTTAATTAGTTTCCTAATTAGGAACTTTAAAAAAGAACCATATTTTGAGCTTTGCTCATTTTATGGTTCTTTTTTATTATTCTGGCTTTGTTCCTTCTGGTTTTGTTTCTCCTGTATTTGTTTGTGGAGCTGTTGATGCTGGTGCTGCTTGTTCTGCTTCTTGTGGTGTCGTTTGTTGCGGTTCAGTTTGTTGTGGCGCTGTACCTGTTCCTCCTCTAAGTATTATTTTTTGCATTGCATTGTATGTATCTCTTGATAGTAGTTTTGATGATACTACTTTTCCGTTTAGTTTTTTTGTTATATATGTTTCTGTTACAACTCCATTTGAACCTGCTTGTTTTACTTTTTCTGTTCCTGCTGGTAATGTTGGATCTTCTTGATATTTTGTTGTTGGTGGTATTGTTGATATTGTTTTTGTGCTAAAACTTATTGTGTATTCTTCTTCTTCTTTTATTCCAAACATCGTTACCGTTGCTATTCCACTGTTTATACTTGCTACTATTCTTACTGGATATTTTCTTGTATTTTTAAATTTAAAGTCTGTTGATCCATATACTACTGTTGCATCTCTTCCTGCTGGTAGATATGATGTTACAAATTGATGGTTTCTTCTTTCTACTATTTCCATATTTGCTAATAATGCTGTGTTGTATAGTGTTGAAGATATTTGGCAAATTCCTCCTCCTATTCCATCTACTACTTCTCCATTTTCATATACTTTTCCATTTCTATATCCTGCTTCTGCTGTTCTTTTTCCTAAAGTTTTATTATATGAAAATGTTTCTCCTGGTAGTATTACTTTTCCATTTATTTTTTGACATGCTAATCTTAAGTTTGTTGTTCTATCTGTATTTGTTGCATCATATTTTGTTGTAAATGTTGATAGTTTGTCTGGAAATGCTTCTGTCCCAATATCTGATAATGTTACTTTTGGTTTTGTTATTATTAATGGTATTACATATTCTTCTTTTTCTTCTGCTAGTGCTGCTTTTGCGGCTTCTACATCAAAATCTATTCCTTCTACTTCTGGATGTACTTCAAATGGATCTTTGGTGTAGTATGCATCTTGTACTTCTGTGTATATTTCTGTGTGTATTTTTTCTATATCTATTGGATCTGGATCTTTTTCTATTACCGGAATTTCTATGTATTCTTGAGTTACTTCAGTTTTATTTATTTCTTCTTTTATTTTGTTTATTAGGTTCTCTCTGTCTATTACTATTCCTTTTTTACCTTTTCCTATTATTAATGAATCTTGTTCGTCTTCAACATAATAGCTTGACTCTACTACTATTCCAGGTAGCTTCGTTCCTATATCTTCTACTGTTTGGTCTGCTATTTGGTCATTTATCGTTGATTCTACATCAATGTCTTTTTTTAATAGGAATGTTTTTATTATTTCAAAGTTATTAACAAAAATGTTACCTTGTTTACCTATTTCTACTGCTTCGTTTACTGCTTTTTCTATTTCATAATTTGTTTCTAATACATTTAAGTCTATTGTTGTTTCATAGTCTTGATATTTTAGTTCTATTTCTTTTGATTTTTTTTCATCATATATTTTTGTTAATTTTTCTACTGCTTCTTCTTTAGTTAAACCTGATACATCAATTTCTTTTATTGTTATTCCTTTTAGGATTTTAGAATTCCCCATGTTTATTAATGCGAAAATTGTTGAGAATATTAAGATTATTGCAATTAGTACTATTGTTGCTATTTCTATTGTTTTGGTTTTTATTTTCTTTTCTTGTTTTTCTTCTTTTTCTTTAAATTGCAATGGTTTATTCTTTTTCATTTGTTTGAATCCTGTTGATTCTTCTTTTTTTTCGCTTTTTGTTTTAGAATCTTTTTCTACATTTTCTTTTTTTTCTGCCTTTTTTTCTTCTTTCTTCTCTGCTCTTTTTTCGGACTTCTTTTCAGGTTTTTTTTCAGTTTTCTTTTCTGCTTTTTTTTCAGTTTTCTTTTCTACTTTTTTTTCAGTTTTCTTTTCTACTTTTTTTTCAGACTTCTTTTCTACCTTTTTTTCTTTCTGATCTTTAGGTTTCTTTTGATTGTTTTTCTTTTCTTTTTCTTCAATTTTTTCTTCTTTTTTTTCTTTCATTTTTCCTTCCAATATCTCTTTCCCCTTTTGATTTTTTATTGCTTATGATGTTATCATATTTTAGCTTTTTTTACAATATGTTTTCATTTCATTATATTAAATTTATCGTTTCTTTATTACTTATAATATTGTTTTTAATAAATTTTTATTTACTTTTTTTCATTTTTTTACTTTTTTTACTTTTTTTTTCAAAAAAAGTATTGAACTTTATTAAAAATAATATTATAATGTTAACTAGCAAAAGATAAATTGTTAAGGAGATTAAGAATGGAATTAACTAAAAATATATTTTTTAATACAGATAAATTAGTTGAAAATTCTACTGTAAAGATTTCTTATACAGGAAAGTTTTTTCAAGATGATTCAGAAAATGTAACTATCCATTATGGTTTCAGTCCAAATTGGGATGGAGTCACTGATATAGAAATGGAAAGAACAGAGTTAGGTTTTCAAGCTGAAATAGAACTTAATGGTGTTGAAACTTTTAATTTCTGTTTTAATAATGAAAATGGTGAATGGGATAATAATGATGGTGAAAATTATACTTTTCCATTAGAAAAAGTTCAAAACGAACTTGTTGTTCTAGAAGATGAACCTGTTTCTCTTGGTTCTGCTAGAAAACTTAGAAGATCTTATTTATGGAGTAAAAAGGTTCGTTTGGCTGTTTATAAACTTATTACTTATTTGCCAAGATTGATTTCTGGTAATTATAAAAGAAAAATTAAACGTGAATCAGATTAATTAATTATGCTCGCAATAATATTTATATATATTATAACCTATAATTTACTTTAATCCAAAATAAAGCCATAGTGTAAACTATGGTTTTACTTTTTTTGATTTACAAAAAAGTGTGCTTATTTGCACACTTTACTTTATTTTTTAATCGTTATTTTCGACCTTTTGTATTATTTCTTCTGGCTCTTCTATTATTTCTTCGTCTTTTTCAAAACCATTGTTTCTTACAATTCTATAGTTACTACTATATAATGTATTGTTTATGCTATTGTCGTTTGTCTCGTTGCTTTTTACTTGCATATTATTTGCTAGTATAACTCTTGCTATTCCCCAAATTCCAATAGCTTGTAAATAGTTTATTTTTACAAATTCAATATTCAATAATGATGGAATTATTACATTCCATGAATAATGTAATGCTAATATTCCTATAAACATTGCAATTAAAGTAATCATTAATATTAAAATTGTTTTTTCTGTTTCTCCTATGTCGTGTTCTCTTTCTTTTACAAGCTTTATTTCTTGTTGATAGTTTTCTTTCATACTGCTAATTGCATATAAAACTACTGCTGATTGCCACCAAGTTATTGCGTTTACTCCAAACAATGAAGGCATTGAAATATTCCAAAATATTGTTGGTAATATTGCTGATATTAATATTGCTATGATTGGTAATGCAATTATTAATAATGTAATGCCTAGTAATATTAAACCTGATAAAACTGTTTCACCAAAACTTTTCATGTTTTACCTCGTGTGAGCTCTTTTTTTGAATACTTTATTGGCCGTTTAACTATTAAATTATACGTTTCGGGTTTATTCCGATTTGTTTTTGTATTATATCACTATGGTTTTTCTTTGTCAACATAATATTTGTTTGAGGTTTGAATTTATTTTTATTTAGGTTTATAATGTTTGTGATATTTATATTTAAGAAAGGAGTTTCAACTCGTTTTGAGTTGTATGTGTTTTATGGAAAGAATTGCTATTGTTACTGGCGCTTCTAGAGGTATTGGCAGAGAGATTGCTGTTATGTTAGCTCATGAAGGCGTTAAAGTTATTGCAAATTATAATAATTCTGAATCTATGGCTTTAGAACTTCAGGATTCTCTTAAGAATGAAGGGTTTTTTATTGATATTTTTAAAGCTGATGTTTCTAAAAGATTAGATGTTCAAGCTCTTGTTTCTTATACTTTAGAAAAGTATGGACATATTGATATTCTCGTTAATAATGCGGGTATTTCAAAGTCTCACTTAATTACTGATGTTTCTGATGAAGAATGGAATGATCTTATTAATGTTAATTTATATTCTGTTTTTGCTATGTCTCAAGAGGTTTGTAAGTCTATGATTAATAATAAGAGTGGTTGTATTATTAATATTTCTTCTATTTGGGGAATGGTTGGTGCTTCTATGGAATCGATTTATTCTGTAACAAAGGCTGGTATAGATGCTTTAACTAAGAGTTTGGCTAAAGAACTTGGTCCTTCTAATATTCGTGTTAATTCTATCGCTCCTGGTATTATTGATACTGATATGAATGCTGAATGGTCTGATTCTGAATTGAATGATATTAAGGAAAATATTCCTCTTGGAAGTATTGGTATGCCTAATGATATTGCTAAATGTGTAAAATGGCTTATTGATGATTCTTATACTACTGGACAGGTTATTTCTGTTAATGGTGGATGGGTAATTTGATGTTTTTTATTAATTGTAATACTTTTGTAATACAATTTTAAAAAAGATTTTATTGACTGATATTCTAAGTTTTTATAAAATTAAAGTGATATATAATTTCTTGGATAATAATTTTGTTTATTTAAGTATTAATTTATCAAAAAATATACTATATATTTAATATGATAAAGTTAGTTTGAAAGGAGATTTATCACAATGTTTAAAAAAGCTATTGTTCTACTTACATGCTACCTTTTATCTATTGGTTCTACTGCTCCGTTCAATAATATAGGGAGTACAGTTATGACTTATAATGATATTCTTAGTTATTCTGACTCGAGCACAGTAGATAGTTATAAAGATGCTTTACTCAATAAGTCTTCAAGTAAAGATAATGGTCGTATATGGGTAGATAAATCTGTATATAAGCATGATAATACATCAGGCTCTAATAAAATCACTTTAGATGAAAAGTTTAATATAGATTATGATGATGATTTTGCAGAGGTTTTTTCAGCTCTTGGATCTAGTCAAAAAACTGCTTATAAACAAGAAACTGGCGTAGATATAAGTATTGCTTTAGACGTTTCCGCTAGTATGAATATTGATAGCAGAATAGAAAAGGCTATTTCTTCTTTAAACAGTTTTATTGATTCTGCTATGGCTCAAAGTGATAATAATAGAATTGCTATTTCAGCTTTTGGTATAGATTCAATAGAATGTTTACCTTTAGGTCATTATAGTAAAAAAGATGGACAAGATTATATTTCTTTACTTTATTCTAATGTCCTTGGAGGACAGCATTATACTGCTAATTATTTTCAGTTAACTTTTAAAGCTGTAAAAGAAGATGGTACTGAAATTAATAAAATTATAAATAACCTTGAACCAGAAAATGGTGGTTCGTCTAATCTTGATTCTTCGGGAACAAAGATTGGACCAGGGACAAATATACAAAAAGGTAATTATAAAGCTTTAGAATCTTTAGTAAAAGATGAATTAGATCCTGATATTAATCAGATTCCGGTTTTTATATTATTTACTGATGGTTATGCTAACGCGTTAAATAAATATACACCAGAGGAACAATATAGTTGGTATAAAGATACTGATGAAGTAGAAGACTGGAGAGATAGTGGAGAATTATTAGGGTTATTAGAGGATTCTCAGACGCAAAATCCAGGATATGGAGATGTATATAGGAAGACAAAAAATCAAAATGATAAAGGAATAGGAGCTTCAAATACTATAATTTTGCAAACGTTAATGTCAACAGCATATAAAAAGGCAGAGGTTGAAAATCATTATAAAAAAGATAATGAAAATTCTTCTTCGTTATTGGTTTACAACGTAGGCGTTGACTTAGCTGAATACTATGAGTCTTATGGATATGATAGTTATCATGAAGCTTGTATCCCAGTAATGGATGCAATTTTAAATCCCGCAAGATATTTTAGGGCAAATTATGATTCTTCAGTTTTGGGATATGGACCTAAAAATCCTGAAGATATGGATGAAAGTAAAAAGACTACTTTTTTTGCAGAATATAGTAAAAAGGTAACTACTGCATATGAGGCTTGGCAACAATGGTTACAAGGTGATGATACTGTTACAATTACTAATCAGATTGGAACAAGGAATTTTGCACAGTTACCG
The DNA here is from genome assembly GCA_947625985.1 of uncultured Clostridia bacterium. Next base: position 14,403 of record CANQQF010000056.1, read on the forward strand.
GCAGATAGTCCAATTACAAAAAATGATATAAGAAGAAATATTAATTATGTGCAAAGTAGCAATTCTATAAATATAGATAGTGACCAAATTCAAAAAACACTAGATAATATTTTTTCTTCAGCAATTTCTTATAATGATTCATATATTCCTATCCAAGGAGATGGTATTAATAACGCTCAGTTGTCATATGTAGATCCAATAGGCGAATATATGGAAGTTAAGGATGTAAAGAAACTTTTGTTATTTGGAAAAGAATACGATATAGTTCGTAATGAAGAAGCGGATGAGGAATTAAAAAGGTTCTATAAAGTTGTTGGTAAAGACGGTGCAGATGAATCTATAGAAAATCCAAATTATGATAATAGCACAAAGTTTAACTTAAGTGATATTAGCATTTGGGTTGAAAAAAATAAAGATGATTCAAATAATTATGAAACTTTTCATGTTGAAATTCCAAAACAGGCTTTACCTATTATGACAAATTCTGTTCTTATTGATACAGATGGAAGTATTTTAGAATATAAATATAATGAAAGTGATAACGAATTGCCTCTTAGAATTGTTTATACTGTAGGGTTAGTAAATGATGTTCTTAATGAAAGTGGTAAAGTAGACAAGAGTAAAGTATCTGAAAAATATTTAAATGACCATGAAATAGAGATAGATGGTAAAAAATATTTGAATTTTTATTCTAGCTATTATGATAGTACAAGTTATAATCAATCAAAAGATGGAACCATTGGAAATGCCTATGCCTCTTATTCACCTTCTAGTAAAAATAATTTTTATATTTTTCAAGATAATTTAATACTTTATGAGAATAGCTCTGGTTCTGAAGGAATTTTAGAAAGTTCAGGAGGAACTATTAGGTTATCTAATGAAGTTTCTAACTTAAGTGATATAGATAAAAATAAAACTTATTATATAATCACACGTTATTATACTCAAGATGAAGGTGAAAAAGGAAAAGAAATACAATATGCAAAGGCATATAAAGGATCAGATTTCTTTGGAATTAATGATGAATGTTCTTTAATATATTATGACAAGGTAAAGAAAACAGAAGTAGATTCTGCTGGTGAAAATATTGTGGTAGCAACTAAGGTTGGCTCTAAGAAGATTTTTGATTTGTCAACTATTTCAACTGATAAGAATGAAAATGAAACTGAAACTGCAACTAAATGTAATGCGCCAAAGTATTATGAAGATGATGTTGAAATAAAAATATTGGAAAATTTGGGTAATAATGGAAAAGTTCAAATTCAAGAAGAACCTGAAGCTCTTCCAAGTGAGTCTCCAAGTCCTAGTCCTAGTGTTGAACCGAGTGAAGAACCTAGCCCTAGCCCTAGCGTTGAGCCGAGTGAAGAACCTAGCCCTAGTCCTAGTGTCGAACCAAGTGAAGAACCTAGCCCTAGCCCTAGTGTCGAACCAAGCGTAGAACCTAGCCCTAGTCCTAGTGTCGAACCAAGTGAAGAACCTAGTCCTAGTCCTAGCGTTGAGCCGAGTGAAGAACCTAGCTCTAGCCCTAGTGCTGAACCAAGCGAAGAACCTAGCTCTAGCCCTAGTGCTGAACCAAGTGAAGAACCTAGCCCTAGTCAAAGTCCTTCAGTAAATCCTTTACCTAGCCCAGATTCTCCGCCTAGTATAAAACCAAATGAACAAAGTAATAATTTTAAGTCACAAAATTTAAATAATTCTAATAGTGCAAATACTTTGCCTAATGCTGGCAAAATGGCACTAATAGCACTACCTATTGCAATAGGTGCAATGATTTTCTCATATGTAAAATATAGAAAATTAAGGAAAATAAAATAGTTTTATTTACAAATATTTTAGAAAATAAGCTACCACCCTTAAAAAGGGTGGTTTTCATATGCCCTAAAAGGGCTTTTAACATTGCTAGCGCCTAAAT
>CANQQF010000057.1 GCA_947625985.1 uncultured Clostridia bacterium
CGAAATAATAAAAGAAAAGAGCGAAAAAAATGAAAAAATTAAGTAGTAACCAAAATGGAATGTCGTTAGTTAGAGCAGTGATTGTCACAATATTATTGATTATTTTATTTACAATCATCTTTTTTCTTGTGATAGATACAAGTGAGTTTAGACAAAAGTTTGAACCAGAAAGTACAGAAAATCAAGTAGAAATACAGCCTGTAGATGAAACTCAAGAAGAAAAAGTTGAAAAAGACCCCAAAGATATAAAAAATGTAGTAAATGGAGATGGATCAATAAATTATTAATACATAGTAAAGGAAGGAAAAATAAATGCAAGAAATATTAAAAGGACTAAACGATAAACAATATGAAGCTGTAATGTCAACAGAAGGACCTTGTCTTGTAATAGCAGGTGCAGGAAGCGGAAAAACAAAAGTATTAACACATAAAATTGCATATTTAATTGAAGAAAAAGGATTACATCCATGGGATATATTAGCAATAACATTCACAAACAAAGCAGCAAATGAAATGAAAGAAAGAATAGAAGCATTAATAGGAAATGGAGTGAACGACATGTGGGTCGGAACATTCCATTCAATTTGTGTTAGAATTCTAAGAAGATTTATAGATAGGCTAGGCTTTGATACATCATTTGTTATTTTTGATACATCAGACCAACGTACACTTGTAAAAAATTGTTTGAAAGATTTACAAATTGATGACAAATTGTTTACAGATAGAAGTGTATTATCAGAAATAAGTAATGCAAAAAACGATATGCTAGAACCAGAGGAATATGAAAGAAAAGCAAATGACTACCGTAAAGAAAAAATAGCAAAAGTATATGAACTATATCAAAAAAGGTTAAGAGAAAACAATGCAATTGACTTTGATGACATTATAAACTATACAATAAAAATATTTATGTCAAATGAAGACATACTAAATTATTACTCAAATAAATTTAAATATGTATTAGTAGATGAATATCAAGACACAAATAAAGCTCAATTCACATTAATAAGTATGTTGGCTGCATTGCATGGAAACATAACAGTTGTAGGAGACAATGACCAAGGAATATATTCATTTAGAGGAGCAGATATTTCAAATATATTGAATTTTGAAAAAGACTTTCCAAATACAAAAGTTATTAAACTTGAACAAAATTACAGATGTACAGGAAATATTTTAAAAGTTGCAAATTCAGTAATTAGTAATAATGAAGTAAAATACAAAAAAGAATTATGGACACAAAATGAAGATGGAAATTTGCCAAAAGTATATTTGGCAGATAATGAATATGATGAAGGCTCTTTTTTAGCTAGCGAAATAGAACATTTAAGAAGAGAAGAATATTATAAATATTCAGATTTTGCAGTATTATATAGAATGAATACACAATCAAGAGCAATAGAAGATATTTTTAGAAGAGAAAACATTCCATATAAAATAGTAGGGGGACTAAAATTCTATGAAAGAAAAGAAATAAAAGATATCATAGCATATCTAAGATTAATTCAAAATACTTCAGATAATTTAAGTTTTAAAAGAATAGTAAATGAGCCTAAACGAGGAATAGGAAAAACAAGTTTAGATAAAATTGAACAAATTGCAAATGAAATCGAGTCTTCAATGTATGAAGTATTAAAAAATGCGGATCAATATGATTTAAATAGAGTATTCTTAAAATCAAGAGATTTCATAAACCAAATAGAAGAATTAAGAAATAAAGAGCTTACAATTTCAGAATTGATAAAAACAACATTAAAGAAAACAGGTTATTTATCAACATTAGAACAGGAAAAAACAATAGAAGCTGAAAATAGAATAGAGAATTTAAACGAATTTTTGACAGTAGCTATTGAATTTGAAGAAGAATCAGCAGAAGCTACATTAAGTGAATTTTTAGAAGGAATTACATTATCTTCAGATATTGATAATCTTGAAGAACAAGAAGATTCAGTTACATTAATGACATTGCATAGTGCAAAAGGATTAGAATTTCCGGCAGTATTCATGGTAGGAATGGAAGAAGGAATTTTTCCAGGTTATAAATCAATATCTGAACCAAGAGAAATGGAAGAAGAAAGACGCTTGTGTTATGTTGGAATAACAAGAGCTAGAGAAAATTTATTTATATCATTTGCAAAACAGCGTACAATTTTTGGTTCAACGTCATATAACCAAGTTTCAAGATTTGTTAAAGAAATACCAGAAGAATTACTAGATGGATATGAAGAAGCTTTTGAAAATAGAAACATATTCCAAAATAAAGATTCAAATTACGAATGGACATATGGAGGAAATAAATCAAATAATTCAGAAGTTAAAAGTTATAAAATAGAACCAGTAAAACAAAAGGTATCTGCATCAGGATTTAACTTTAGGTCACCTGACAGTTTCCTTAATTCCCTAAAGAAAAAAGAGGTTAATGTAGATTTATCACAATATAAAGCAGGTTTAAAAGTATATCATAAAAAATTTGGTGAGGGAATTATAAATAAAGTTGAACCAGAAGGTGAAGATTTGAAAGTAGATATAGACTTTGAAAAATCAGGACATAAAAGACTTATGGCAAAATATGCAAACTTAGAAATATTATAAATTTAAGTAAAATGAAGAAAATGGAAGAAAATAGAACGAATTTAGAGAAAAACAATATAAAAAAAGTAAAATAGAACTTAAACAACCTTGCAAAAAAAGAAATATTACAATATCATTACATTGTAACATAATAGTAATATAAAAAAGCAAAGTATTCAAAGGAGAAAATAATGTTAAAAAAATTAACAGTGCAAGTAAAAAAAACAATAAAGTTTATAATACTTTTAATAATATCTGTTTTTCTTATACTTGGTGCATTTATTTTTTTATATAAACCTACATATAGTGTCTCTATAAATGGTCAACAAGTTGGTTATACAGATAATAAAGGAAAGTTACAGCAAAAAATAAATGACTATATAGAAAAAGGTGATAGTGAAAATGTAGCTTTTGTGCAAATGGAGAACTTACCAGAATATAAATTATGTTTACTTAAAAAAGATGTTGTAACAAATGATGATGAAATATTTGAACAAATAAAACAAGCAGGAACATCATACTATCGTTATTATGCAATAGCTGAAAATGATGAAGAAAAAGTATATGTAACAAATTTTGAAGAAGCAGAAAATATAATAAACGAATTAAAAACAAAAGAAAGTACAAATATAAACGATATATCAATTGTAGAAAAATATGAAACAGAAACAAAAAACTTTGAAAATGTGGAAACAGCAGTAGCAAGTTTATACAAAGAGGCTCCAAAAGTAAATCCTGCTGAAGTAGCAAAAGTTGCATCTAATGTAAAAACAGGAGGAACTGTTAACACATCAACAAAAGTTTTGGGAGGAAAAGCTGACATAGGAATAAATTTAATTAGACCAATTTCAGGTGTAATAACATCAAGATTTGGAGTATCAAGTAGAGTTAGAAGTTCAGCACATACTGGACTAGACATATCAGCAGCAATAGGAACTCCAATAAAAGCAGCAGCAGCAGGGACAGTAAGTTTTGCAGGAAATAAAGGTTCATTTGGAAAAATGATAGCAATAAATCATGGAAATGGAGTACAAACATACTATTGTCATTGTAGTGCACTATATGCCTCAGTTGGACAAAGTGTAGCACAAGGAGAAGTGATTTCAGCTGTAGGTTCAACAGGAAACTCAACTGGACCGCATTTACATTTAGAGGTTAGAATTAATGGAACTCCATATAATCCACAAAATTATGTTTATTAATTTATTATAACAAAAAGAATCTCGTATAAAATACGAGATTCTTTTTGTTTCTAATCAAGCAAAATATTTAATTCCAGTATTTAATGCATTATGTTTAATTACAGCCTTACCATGTTCTAGCAATTTATTTTCAAACATAGTAGAAACATTAAAATATTTTCCAAATTCTGAAAATATAGCAAATAAAGTTTTACAACTAATATTTTTATTATTAATTCCTTTAATAAACAAGTAATAAGTATTATTGTATTCATGCAAAGAAATTGAACGAGCCAAACCTCGAACAGCCAAATTAGAACGGTTTAAATAAGTGCATAATTCACAAAAAGATTCAAAATTATCGAAAGCATAAACCATGTTTTTAACATTAGTATTAATCTTTCTTCTTCTAGGTACAACCTTTTTCCTAGTTTCATCTAAATATTTTGTAATTGTAAAAATAAAATCATTTTCAGGAGAAGAATACGCCTCAATAAGAAGTCTGTATCCATCAGTTTTAAATCCAACTTCTTCTTCAGCCTGGTTAAGCATCTCCAAAAAGAATCCTTGAGATTCAATAGCTTTAGTCATAATTGTATGTAAATCTATATTTTTATCTTTAATATCTTCATACTTCAATAAAACACGTATCTTATTTTCAGTTATCTTTTCAATTTTCATTAAAATCCTCCTCATCGCAAAAATATTATCGCTAAATACATTATAACATCTATTTTATTATATTTAAATATATAATTTTTGGTAAATTTATTTCAATAAATTAATAAAATTTCTCTAGACCACTATAACATATTAAACAAAAAAATAAAATATAAACAACAAAAAATGTTAAAAATAAATAACAAAAACTGGATTTTTTTAGTGAAACTGCAAATATAAAGAAAAGCCCAATATTACAGGAAATTAACAAATTGAGGACTAATATTGACTACATATATATACATGTTAAAATTAATAAAATAGGATAAAAGGCAAGAAATATAAGAAGGAGGGGTAATTTTGAAAGTGAGAAAAAAGACAATATTAAAAATAATTCTTTTACAATTGATATTAATTATATCTTTAATTTTTTTCTTGAATAAATATAGCTTTGCAGTAATAGTTAACAATACAAACAAAATGTTATCAAATGTTGCAATGGCGGTGGCAGAAAACTTTCACTTAAATGCAGTTGCACTTCCTGAAGAAAATAATAATCATGGAGCTGTTTCACTAGACTGGAGCTCATATGGAGATCAGAACGTAATATTTAAAGGTTATCAAAAACGTGAAGGTACAGAGGAATGGAACAGTTTTTCAATATTAAATTATGAAACAATAGATGAAGTTAAACTTTTACAAGTATATCCAGATACTGGAGCAGGTCAATTGAGAAGTTGGTTAGTAGATAGTGGATATGGGCAAGGACTAATATCAGTTGATGAAGTAAGTATAACAAACTTCAACAACAATCCTACAGCATATCTAAAAAAAGATGCATCTGGTTCATATAATTATGACGTAATATTTTTTGGAACATGGGATAGAAATAATTGTAGAGATTTAAGCACAGCATCATATAACGTAGTTGACCAATATATAGAAGCAGGTTATGGATGTATATTTGGACATGATACAATATTAAACAATGCGACATTTGTTAATGATACACGTGAAACAAATGGAGGTCCAGTAAAACAAGGGCAAACTAATTTTGATAATTTAGCAAAAAAATATTTTAAATCTCTATATCTTGCATCTACACAAAATAATCAAATAAATCATGGAGGTACTGAAGTACAAATTGTAAAATCAGGTCTATTTACAACATATCCATGGCATATAGGTGATGTTGGAGACAAACTAACAGTTCCAAATTGTCATACATGGGGACAAGGTGTTACATCAGGGTATGAAGATAATGTTTGGCTTAGATTTACAGCTTGGGGAGCAGATGATCCAACAAACTTCTTCTTAATAACAGAAAACAATGTAGCAATGATACAAACAGGGCATAGTAATGGAACAGCTACAGCAGATGAGCAAAAAATACTAGCAAATCTAGTATTTAGTTCATATCAAATATCATCAGATACAAGTACAGTTGACCGTTCAGCAATGGACTATAATGCACCAGATAAGCCAACAGTTAACTTTGAACCTCAAGCAGATGGAATAAATGTAACATTCTCAAGTAAAGACAATGGAACAAACTATACATATAGAATTGATGCATTTAATAAAGACAATTACAATGAACCAATAAATTCATCAGATATGCCAACAGTCAATGTAATGTCAGGATTTAGTAACTACTACTATGTAGTAGACACAAATCCAGAAAACAACTTTGATATAGCAGGAGCAACATCAACAACAACAGGAGCAATAAAGCTAGGGTATGCAGATAATGGAACTAAATATGTACATATAAAAGCAGCAGATAAAGCAGGAAATGTAAGTGAAGTATCAACATTACCAATACGAGTATTATCAAATGTAAAATTAAATCCAAATGAAGGAACAATAGATGGAAGTGGAGAAGTAAAAACGGTAACAGGACTAACAGGAAAAGAAGTATTAACATTAGGGACACCACAAAGAACAGGATATACATTTACAGGATGGTATAGTGACCCAGGATGTACAACAAGAGTAACAACAGCAGACAACACTCAATATACACCAATGCAGTTAGAAACAACACTATATGCAGGATGGCAAGTAAACAGTTATGGATACAAAATAGACTATTACTATGATAATACAAAAGAATCAACAATAGAAGGAACAGCAGAATATGGAACAACAATACAAAACTTTGAACCAAGAGAGAAGTCAGGCTATGAATTTAGTAGTAAAACAAATATACCAATGCAAATAACAGAAGACCCGAGCAGAAATGTAGCAAGCATATACTATGTAAGGAAAAACGCACAAATAACAGTCAAATACTTAGATAAAGCAACAAATACAGAAGTACATACACCAGTAATACTTGAAGCAAAAGTATTTGACCCATATGATTTAACAGATAAAGAAGAAACAATACAAGACTATACATTAATAGAAAGACCATATCCAATGACAGGAAAGTACACAGAAAAGCCACAAGAAAAGATATTTTACTATGCAAAAAATACACATGTAACAGTAAGGTACTTAGAATTAGATGATACAGAAGAAGACAATGAAGATAACTTAAAATTATCAAAAGAAACAACAATAGAAGGATATGAAGGACAAGAATATAATTCAGATCCAATAGAAATAAATAATTATAAATATAAAAAGTCAACAGCAAATGCAAAAGGAAAAATGACAAGAGATCCATCAGAAGTAATACATTATTACGTACAAAAAACAAAAGTAGTAGTAAACTATATAGATAAAAACACACAAACAAAACTAGCAGTAGTAGAACAAGAAGGATTAGTAGGCGATTTATTTACAGCAGAAGAAAAAGAATTTGATAATTATAAAATAGTAACAAGGCCAGATAACCCAACAGTAACAATGGGAAAAAGTACAATAGAATTAAATTACTACTATGTACATGAATCAGAAGGAGTAACAGAAGAGCATATAGACTTCATAACAGGAGATATATTAAAACAAGAAATACATGAAGGATATGAATCAGACAAATATACAACAAAAGAACAAACAATAGAAGGATATGACATAGTAACAAATGAAAGATATTACAAAAAATACATAGAAGATCATCCAGGATATTTAGAAGAAAATGAAGTAACATCATTAGAAGAACTATTAAGAAAACTAAATAAAGAAGCAGACGAGCCATACATACCAGAAAACAGTAAAGGAAAAATGAAGGTAGAAGGAACAGAAGTAAAATACTATTACATAAGAAAAACAAAAGTAAAAGTAGAATATATAGATTCAATAACAGGAAAAGTAATAGACGAAGGAGCGACAGAGTATATAAAAGACCATGAGAATGACGAATATACAACAACGATGAAGGAATTTGAAGGATATGAGCTAGAAGAAGGCAAATATCCAAAAAATGCAAAAGGAACAATGAAAGTTACAAGAAAAGAAGATGGAACAGTAGAAAACGTAACAGAAGTAAAATACTATTACATACACAAATCAGAAGGAGTAGTAGAAAAACATATAGACATAGTAACAGGAGAAGTTCTAAAAGAGGAAACACATAAAGGAAATCAATCAGATCCATATAAAACAGAAGCACAAAAATTTATAGGATATGATTTAGTAACAAAAGAGAGATATAACAAGTATTTCCCAGAAAAAGGGACAAAAGAAAAAGCAATAAAAGTGACAGCAGAAAAGAAAGACGAAGAAGGCAAAGAAAATGAAGAAGAAATATATAAGCCAGAGAATGCAGAAGGAGAAATGGGAATAGAAGAAATAGAAGTAGACTATTATTACGTACATAAAGCAGGAGGCGTAGTAGAAAGGTATATAGAGGAGACAACAGGGAACCTAATAGAAGAGACAAAATATGAAGGATATGAAGGAGACGAATATGAAACAGAGGAGAAAGAGCTAGATGGATACATATTTAATAAAAAAGAATATCCGAATAATGCAGAAGGAACAATGACAACAGATAAGATAGAAGTAACATATTACTATACAAAATTAGAGTTACCAAATTCAGGAGGAGAAGATAAAAAAAGCGAATACAAGATAATATTATTAATAATAATTATGGTAGATAGTATAATGATAGTATACAATTGGAAAAAGATAGATAAATAGGCGAGAAAAACTTGCCTATTTATTTTTTTTAAAATTGTAAAAAATCAATAGATATACTTGAAAAAATTGACAAATCAATATATAATACGATTGATTGGAAAAATATAATTTCCGTAAGAAAAAATACTGTAATAAAACTGTAAAAAAACCAAAATTAACAAAGGAAAATAGGAGGAAAAAATGGCAGCAAAAGATAAAAGTATATGGATTCTAGTAATATTTATATTATCAGGGCTAGTAATAGGCGGACTATTAGGACAATTAGCTTCAAATATAGATTGGCTTAGTTGGATGTCATTTGGACAACAGTTTGGCTTACGAGATCCAATAAATCTAGACTTAAGCGTAGTAAATATAACTTTTGGATTAATGTTTAATATTAACATAGCCAGTATAATAGGAGTTACTATTGCTATAATCATATATAGAAAATTTGTATAGTAGGGGTATAAAGTAAGGGGTAATCAAACAAAGAAAGAAGGAATAAATATTAATATTAAAGAATTACCAATTACAGAAAGACCATATGAAAAATTAGAATTATATGGAGAAAAGATGCTATCAGAAGCAGAACTTTTGGCAATAATAATAAAAACAGGTACAAAAGGAGAAACATCAATCCAATTAGCTCAAAGATTATTAGCAATAAGTGATAACAATCAAAAACAAGGATTAGAATATCTAAAAGAATTAACATTAGAAGAACTAAAGAGAATAAAAGGAATTGGTAAAGTAAAGGCTATACAGCTAAAAGCAATGTGTGAATTAGCAATTAGAATGGCAAAGCCAGCTGATTATAGAAAAATAAAAATAAAATCACCATATGATTTAGCGAAAATATTACTATTAGAAATGCAAAATGAAAAAAGAGAAGTAGTAAAAATAGTAATACTAAACTCAAGAAATGAAATAATAAAAATTAAAGATATTGCATTAGGAGGAAGCAATTTCGTTAATTTAAATATAAAAGATATATTAAGTGATCCTATTAAAATGCAAGCACCAAAGATAATTTTAGTACATAACCACCCGAGTGGAAATTCAAACCCAAGTAAAGCAGATATAGAATTTACAAAAAAGGTATATAAAGCATCAGAAATATTTGAAATAGAATTATTAGATCATTTAGTTATTGGAAATATGCAATATACAAGCATATTTTCTGAATTAACAAAAGATATATAGAAATAATAATAAAAAATAGAAAGGACGTGGAATTGGATTATGAAATTATTTACATTTGGCTCAAAAGACATTGGAATAGATTTAGGAACAGCAAATATCTTAGTAACACTTAAAGGAAGAGGTATAGTATTAAAAGAACCATCTGTAGTAGCAATAGATAGAAGAACTCAAAATATTGTAGCAACAGGAATTGAGGCTAAAGAAATGCTTGGAAGAACACCTGAACAAATAGCAGCAGTAAGACCAATGAAAGATGGTGTTATAGCAAACTTTACAGCTACTCAATTAATGCTAAAAAACATAATCCAGAAAGTAAGAAGAAAATTTAGTATTGGAAAGCCAAGAATAGTAGTAGGAGTTCCATCTGGAATAACAGAAGTTGAGGAAAGAGCTGTTGAAGAATCAATAATGCAAGCAGGTGCAAGAGAAGTAATACTAATAGAGGAACCAATGGCAGCAGCAATTGGAGCAATGTTAGATGTTGGTGAACCTAGTGGAAATATAATTGTTGACATTGGTGGAGGAACAACAGAAGTAGCAGTTATATCTTTAGGAGGAATTGTTGTAAGTCATTCTCTAAGAATAGCAGGAGACGAATTAGACAAAGATATAGTAAACTACTTAAAAAGAGAGAAAAATATTGCAGTAGGAGAAACAACAGCAGAACAACTAAAAATGGAAATTGGTTGTGCAATGCCATTAATGACAGAAAGCTCTATGGAAATTAGAGGTAGAGATTTAACAGATGGACTACCAAGAACTTTAAAAATTACATCAACAGACATGGAAGAAGCAATGAAAGAATCAGTAGGAAAAATTGTAGATGTAGTAAAACAAACATTAGAGAAAACGCCACCAGAATTAGCAGCAGACATAATGGAAAAAGGAATAGTATTAGCTGGTGGAGGAGCATTAATCAAAAATCTAGACAAACTAATTAGTAATGAAACACAAATGCCAGTATATGTTGCAGAAGATCCATTAGAATGTGTAGTAAAAGGAACAGGAAAAACACTAGAAGATATAGAAAAAATAAGAACAGTGTTGATAAATGAAAGAAAAAGAAAAATATAAATAAAGAATGGAGTTACCAATGTATAAGAACAAAAAATCAGGTTTTTTAGGTGTTTTTATAACAATAATAATTTTGATAGTTATTGTAATTTTTTCAAATGGAGCAAATGGTGATGCATCTTTCTTTGAAAATATTGCCAATAGAGTTGTAGTACCAATTCAAAACGGATTGACATTCTTAAAAAACAAAATAAGTGGAAATGAAACTTTTTTTGCAGATATTAATACTTTAAAAAAACAAAATGAGGAACTACAACAACAAAATAGTCAATTAGAACAAGAACTTAGAGAAATGGAAAATATAAAAACAGAAAATGAAACACTTAAAGAATACATGAATTTAACGGAAAAATATGGAGAATACAAGACAATTTCAGGATATGTAGTAAACAGAGATATAAGTAATTATGCAAAAACAATAGTAATTAACATAGGAAAAAACGACGGAGTAGAAAAAGATATGACAGTCATTGGTGACGAAGGATTAGTAGGACGAGTAGTATCAGTTACAGATACAACAGCAAAAGTCGAAACAATTGTTGATACAGCAAGTTCAGTAAGTGCAATAATGAGTACAACAAAAGATAGTATAGTATGTAAAGGAAACTTAGATTCAGATTCAGAACTAAAAGCAATGTATATACCAACAGATGCAAACATAATACAAGGAGATAGTGTTGAAACTTCAGGAATCGGTGGAGTATATCCAAAAGGAATTCATATTGGAACAATAAAAAAAGTAATATCAACACAAAACATAACAGATAGATATGCAGTTATTGAAACTGCTATAGATTTTGACAAACTTACAAGTGTATTAGTAATAACAAATAATTAGAAAAGAGGTGAACTAATTGAAAAAAGTAATGATTAATATAGCGCTAGTAATAATAGCGATTATGTTCTATTTATTACAACTAAACTTTTTCAATTGGTTCACTATTGCAGGTGTAATGCCAAATTTATTTATAGTACTTGTTCTATTTATTGGATTATTTACTAGTAAAAACCTAGGTGCGATTTATGGAATGTCAATAGGGATAATTATAGATTTACTATCATCTCCAAAGGTTGGAATTAATGCTGTAGTTCTAGGTATAGTAGGTTGGTTAGCAGGAGTATTTGATAAAAACTTTTCAAAAGACAATAGACTAACAATAATATTTATAGTAACAGCAACAACTATATTAGCAGAAACAGCAATATATATTTTAAATTATTTATTTCTGAATTTAAATTTAGACATATTAGCATATATAAAAATACTAGCGATTGAAACAATTTATAATATAATTATATCAATAATTTTATATCCATCTATCCAAAAATTTGGATACTATATAGAAAACGAATACAAAGGAAACAAAATATTGACTCGTTACTTTTAAAATAAAATAATCTAACATATAGAGGAGGTGTATATGACTAAACTATTTAATAAGAAAAAAATAAAAAAGATAATAGATAAAAATAGTATAAATCTAAGATTTAATATACTTACAGTTCTTGTTTATGTTATAGGAATAATCTTATTAGTTCAACTATTTAACTTACAAATAGTAAATGGAGCAGAATATAGAGAACAGTCAAATACACGTCTATCAAGAGAAAGTAAATTAAAAGCAGCAAGAGGTCAAATATTAGATAAAACAGGAAATACATTAGTATCATCAGATATGCAATTTGATCTAGAATTATATAAAACAAAAAGTGATACTGAAACATTAAATAATACGTTATTTAATATAATAACAGTATTAGAAAAATTTCAAATAGCATATCCAGATTCATTCCCAGTAGATATAACTACTATGCAATATACTATAGAAGGAGAAGGACTAGAAAAATGGCTAAAAGATAATGATTTAAAACCAGATACAACAGCAGAGCAAGCTTTCTACCATTTTAAAAATAAATACGAAATATCACAAGAAAATATAAATGATGCAAGAAAGATAATGGCTTTAAGATATGAAATAAATCAAAAAGGATATAGTAGTACAAAATCAATATTAATAGCAAAAGAAATACCAAGAGATGCTGTTTCAGAATTTTATGAAAGTAGTGATAAATTTCCTGGTATAAATATAGTTGTAAAACCAGTAAGAACATATACATCAGGAGCTCTTGCATCACATATATTAGGATATGCAGGAAGTATAACTCAAGAAGAATTAGAATCTAGAAAAGATAAATATGCAAATGATGATTTAATAGGAAAGACTGGAATAGAAAGAGTTTTTGAGGAATACTTAAAAGGAAAAGATGGAACTAAACAAATTGACATGGCAGTTGATGGAACAGCAACAGCAGAATATGTAACACAAGAAGCAACAGCTGGTTCAAACATTGTACTAACAATAGATTCTAATTTGCAGGAAATAACAGAAAGAGCATTGGCATCTAATATTGAAAAAATAAAAGCAGGAGGATTTGGAAAAGCTTATAATACTAAAGGTGGAGCATGTGTTGTTATGGATTGCAACACAGGAGAAGTTCTAGCAATGGCAAGCTACCCAAATTATGATCCAAGCCTATTTGTAAAAGGAATAAGTACAGCAGATTGGAATATGTATGCAAATGACCCACTAGATCCTTTAGTAGATAAAGCAACTCAAGTATCATATTCACCAGGATCAACATTCAAAATGATTTCAGCAATAGCAGGACTAGAAAGTGGTGCTATTAATACAAACACAAGATTTAATGATATAGGTGTATATAGAAAATATGGAATTAGCATGAATTGTTGGTATTATACAGACTACCATACAGGACATGGATGGTTAAATGTTGAAGGTGCAATAGAAAAATCATGTAACTATTTCTTCTATGAAACAGGAGATAGAATGGGAATAGATGAACTTGCAAAATATGCAAGATATTTTGGATTAGGAGGAAAAACAGGAGTAGAACTTCCAGATGAAAGAGCAGGAGTTTTAGCAAGTAAAGAATCAGCTTCTGCACTAGGATATCCTTGGAATCCAGGAGATACATTAAATGCAGTAATAGGACAAGGATATAATGAATTTACTCCAATTCAAATGGCAAAATATATAAGCATGTTAGCAAATAGAGGAAAATATGTGGATGCTACAATTATAAAAGCGATTCAAAATTCAAATGGAACAGAAGTACCAAAAGAAGAGATAGAAAACTTTGTTAACCAGAAATTAAATTACCAAGATACAAGAGGTGAAGAATTGTCAATAGATCCAAACCATGTTAATGCTGTACTTGAAGGAATGAGATCTGTTACTTCAGATTCTGGTGGAACAGCGAGCAATGTGTTTAGAGATTTCGGTATTCCAGTAGGAGGAAAAACAGGATCTGCAGAAACATCAACAGACGATGTAAATGCGTGGTTCGTAGGATTTGCACCATTTGACAATCCAGAAATTGCAGTTGTTGTAATGGTAGAAAATGGTGGACATGGAAACTATACAGCAGAAGCTGTTAAAGAGATAATGTCAGAATACTTTGGAATGAATGTACAAACAGTAGAAGAAAGTACTCAAGTTCAACCATATATTCAAAGAATAATGTAATTGAAAGGATGTTGGAAAAATGAAAATGAATAATATAAGTGTAAATATAAAAAGAGACAATATAGTCATAAAAATAAATGAAGATGCTGAATATATGAGTATTATAGAAGAACTAAGAAAAAAACTACCAGAACTAAAAAAATTCTATAACAATGAAAAAACACCTATATTAGTAACAGGAAAAATATTAAAAAACAAACAAATGGATGAAATAAAAACAATCATAAAAGAAAAAATAAATGTAGAAATAGAGTTTGAAATACCAAAAACATTAGGATTACATAGTATAAAAAAGACATTTAATAAAAATATAGAAATATCAGAAACAAAATTTTATAGAGGTTCACTACGTTCAGGACAAAAAATGGAAGTAGAAGGAAGCATTGTAGTAATAGGAGATGTAAATTCAGGAGCAGAGGTAATTGCATCAGATAACATAGTTGTGCTTGGAAGTTTAAGAGGTCTAGCACATGCTGGAGCAAAAGGAAACAAAGATGCAATAATATCAGCAGGACTAATAGATACAGTACAGATGAGAATAGCAGATATAGTAAAAGAAATAAATCGAGATGAAGATACATTACACAAACAAGCATACTGCTATGTTGAAGAAAATAAAATTATTATAGAATAGAGTATACATGAGAAGTTTGGAGCAGTTTAGAGCGACGCAAAAGCATAAAAAAAATAATTTAAGAA
>CANQQF010000058.1 GCA_947625985.1 uncultured Clostridia bacterium
ACAAATAAAAAAATACTTAATATTATTTTTTTCATTATTCACCTCCATCAAAAATATTATTGTTTTAAATAATTTTTTACATTTTTTATAAAATTTATTCGATATTATAAAAAAAATATGGTAAAATACTAATATATTTTAATTTTAAGGAGTTTATATATTTATGAAGATTTTAATATTTTATGCTTCTTATGGAGGTGGGCATCTTTCTGCTGCTAAATCCATAGAGGAATATATTAAAGAATATTATACAAACGAAAATATTGAAACCGAATTAATAGATTGTATGAAATATGTAAATAAGACTATTGAAACAGTTACAACAGTTGCCTATAGAGAAATGGCAAAAAAAGTCCCATGGGCTTGGGGAAGACTTTATTCAGATTCCAAAAAAGGTCCATTAGCCCATATTTCATCTAGATCAAATCAAATATTGGCTATAAAACTTTTAAGATTATTAAGAAAAAAACAACCAGATTTAATAATATCTACACATCCATTTGGAAGTCAAATGTGTTCATATTTAAAAAGAAAAGGCAAAATTAATGCAAAAATTGCAACTATTATGACAGATTTTGCACCACATGATCAATGGCTTGTTGAATCTTCTCAAACAAATTATTTTTTTGTAGCTAATGATAAAATTAAAAAATATATCGAAAATAAAAAAATTACTGATGCAGAAATACATGTAACTGGTATTCCTATTTCAAGTAGATTTTTAAAAACACATAATCGTGCTAAAATTTTAAAAAGTCTTAATTTAAAAGATAAAAAGTTAAATGTTTTATTCTTTGGCGGTGGAGAATACGGTCTAGGAAAATCAAGAACTTTATCTATTTTTGAAAGTTTTGTAAAATATGAAGGAGACGTTCAAATAATTGCTATTGCTGGAAAAAATGAATCTATGAAAAATCAATTTATCGAAATTGTAAAAAAACATAATAAAGAAAATAGTGTTAGAGTTCTATCTTATACTAATAAAGTTCCTGAATTAATGAGTATTTCTAATGTTGTTGTAACTAAACCAGGTGGTTTAACTACTTCAGAAAGTTTAGCTTCCGCCTTACCTATGATTGTTATAAACCCTATTCCAGGACAAGAAGAAGAAAATGCAGAGTTTTTAGAAAATAGAGGTATTGCTGTTTGGATAAGGAAGTCTTCTGATGTCGATGATATTGTTGAAAATTTACTTTCAACACCATCTAGATTAAAAGATATGAAAAAATATACATATAAATTAGCTCATAAAAATTCAACAAAAGATATTTGTGAAATACTATTAGGAGAGCCTAAAAAAAGTTAAGTAATTGGTATTATCCAATTACTTAACTTTTTTATTTTACTCGATTTGTTTTAAATCTATCGAATTTATTCTAACATTTCCGCTTAAATTACACATTAATTCCATAGATTCTGTCATTTGAGTTACTGTTGTTCTGTATACTACTAGAGTCGGTGTTAATGTTACAAATGTTAAAGGAAATCCTACTGTTCCTCCTGTACTATTATATATAGATCTAAATGCATAACTTTCCTGTGATGTTGGTAAATTAGTTCCTTTATAAGTAATCTCATAAGTTCCTGGAGCTATATCCCAATAAGGTCCAAATTGAATACCTCCATTTGTAAATACTAAATCTCCTGTTTGTGAATCAATTGTTCCACCATTTGCACTTAATCCTGATTTACCATTTATTTCTGTTTCTACTAACATATTCTGAATATCAATTGTATTTACTGTTGCATTTCCAGCATTATCTATTGCATATACAGTACTTATTACAGAAGGTGGTGTATTATTGGTAAATTTCATATCTTTACTGCTGATTGTGTAACTAGCAGTAGTTAGATCTGTTCCATTATTTGTAAAGAAATTTACATCATTTTGTTTGTTCGAATATTTCTTTTTATATACTTGTGATGTATCATCTGTTACTTCCGCAATTATACTATGCTCATATTTTTTATTTACAGTATCAGATTGAGTTAAAACTATTTTAGGAGCAATACTATCTTTCTTAACTTCATAATTTTGTTCACATTTTGTTTTATGTCCTGCTCTATCATATACATATGCTGTTACATAACTTGTTCCTTCTTCTGTTATTCTTACAGTTGTTCCTTCTGTTTCTGGTGTTGTTTGACTTCCTGTAACTTCATATGTTGTTTTCTCTATACCGCTTAGTTCATCTATTCCTGGAGTTATTGTAAGTTCTACATCACTTCTATACCAACCATTTGTGCCTGCAGTTCCTGATGCGAAAGATATTGTAGGTGCTGTTGGAGCTTGTCTGTCTATATTTGTTACATTTCTTGTTGCAACTCCTCCTATTTTTCCTGTTTTTGTTGTTAATCGTGCATATATCGGCCCATTTTCTTTAAATGTTATTGGTCCAGAATAATTTTTCCAACTAGATTCATTTTCTGGACTCTTTGTTGCATATTGTAATATATATCCTTTAATATCTATATTAACAATTATCTCTACTTTTACATCTGAATCTGTGAATCCGCTTGGAGTTATTTTCAAATCTATATCTTTATCTTGTAAGTCTAATGGCTTTTTCTCCTCTGGCTCATCATCTAAAATTACCACATTGTTGTTTTCGTCAACTGTTACCCAATATTTCTCTATAAAGAAGTACATTGATGCTCCTTGGCCCTCTTTTACTTCCTTTACTCCTAAATCTTTTTGTAGAGAATTTAACAATTTGTCCCAATCTAAAGTTCCATCATTATTATAACATCCTAAAATTTCAGCTTGAACTTTTTCTTTAATTTT
>CANQQF010000059.1 GCA_947625985.1 uncultured Clostridia bacterium
GTTCAGCAGTTCATACTAAAGTAGTATTTTCAAATGGAACAGTTTCTGGAGAGAGTAATCAAATACATTTCCATAACTTGAAAAAGATAAGTACAGACTTAAGTATAGAATTAAGTAAAAATCAAGAGAGTATTGATATAGGTTATGAAACACAAGAGGAGAGTTCAGGAAGTCCAACTAATGTTTTATTACCTGGAGCAGAATTTATTGCATGGTATACACCTGCAAATGGACCAGTTGCACAGAAATATTATAAAGAAGAACTTGGATTAGATTTAGATAAGGTTGAAAATATATATAAAAATAGTCTAGTTTCTATAGATGAAAAAGGAAATGCGGTTTATAATTCAAATCTTAGAGTTAATGATTGGGATAAAAATGAAGAAGAATTTAGTCAAACAAGCTTTATTCCTAAATTTACAGAATATTCACTAAACAACAATGACAGATATAACGAAACTGGAAAAACATATGATATTGATAGTAAGCTTGTTTCAACAATTAAAGTAAATGAAGGTACTGGTAAAGTTAAAATGAACAATCTATTACCAGGAACATATCACATAAAAGAGGTTAAAGCACCAGACCATCCAGAAAGTGGATTTAATTCAGAAAATGGTCAAAAAATAGACATAATTAGAGAAAGCAATGGAAAGCAAAAAGATGATGAAACATATAACGATTTTGTTATAGATGAGTCAAGACCAGTTAATTTAGAAGTTAACTTCAAAGATGAAAATGTAGAAAATGCAACAGAACAACTTGGACCTATTGTATTTGATGATGAAACTGTAGCTGGTATACATATTAAAATGTATGATAAAACCACACAGAATGGAACAAATAAAGAAACAGATACTCCACTTAAAGGAGCTAAAGTGACAATTCAATTAAAAGAAGGATCTATAGTACGTGGTGATGAAAAAGAAGTAAGTGGAATATATGAAGGAAGATATTTAGATCCAAAAGGTTTACAAGGTGATTATAAATCAGCTGATGGGGCAAGTGTTGTAACCCATAGAAAAGCTAGTGCATATAAAGAAGCAGAATCAGATAAAGATGCAATAAGTAAAAACTTAATTTTTGAAACAAATGATAATGGAGAAATTTACATAAGAAATCTTATACCAGGAACATATATAGTAAAGGAAGTAGATTCTAACGGAGAAGATTCAAGTAATGCTTTAATTGAAAAAGCAGAAATCTTAAGTAAGAATGCCTGGGTAGGAGATGAAAACAAAGGAGAGCTAAAAGATAAAAAAGTTATTTATAAACAACAAGATGATACAAAAGAGGCAACACAAGAAGAAATAGAAGAAAAAAATATAGATGAAATAATAGAAAATGGTATAGAAATTTATACAAGAAAGAAAGAATTTTCACACCCAGTTTTATCTATATGGAAAAAAGATACTTCTAAAGTTAGTGTTAGAATAGAAGACGACGAAGGAAACATACTTAATGGAGGTCAAATTTCAATAGAATACTTAGAAGATGGTACATTCCTACAAAAAGCAGGAACAATCACAGACAAAGATTATGGAACTGATGAAGTACCATTGACAATTACAGAGAATACTGTATTTGAAAACTTGAAACCAGGTAAATACCGTGTTAGAGAGAAAAAAGGACCAGACGGATCAGTTTTATCTGATAAATACTATGATTTTGAAGTATTACCAGATGGAACAGTAATATATGAAGATTCTGAAAATAATGGTGGTTCAGGAAACAATAGTGGTTCAGGAAACAATAGTACATCAGATAAAAAAGAGGCATCAATAGTAATAAAAACAGAATCAATTAATACACAAGAATTACAAGTATCAAAAGTTTATGGAAAAGATAAAATACCAGGATCAATATTTACACTTAAATATACAAAAGCAAGCGAGAAAAAATATGAACAATATGAAGGAAAATATGTACAATCAATCAGAGGAAATGATATTGCAATAGATGAAAGATATAAAGAAAATGAAGAAAAAGAATTTGTAACAGGTAAAGATGGAGAAAATGAAAAAGACTATGTGCCATTCTTAGAATTATTACCAGGTACATATACAGCTGAAGAAAAAACACCGCCTGTAGGTTACAAGTTAACGAATCAAACGCCTGAAGAGTTATCAACATCTATTGGTAGAGTCGATAACATAAAAAATAATCGTGAAATTAAAATAATAGGAGAGCCAATAGGTAAAGATACTGATAATGATAAACATGGAGTGTATAAATATTTAGTACCATCTAATTGGGAAATAGATAGTCCAGAAAACCCAGATAGTCCAGGAAATCCAAAAATTCCAGAGGATGAAAAACCAATTCCGGATGTAGAAATTGAGGTAGATCAACCAGATGCTACACCTGATGATCCGATTCCTGAATATCCTCCAGATATTCCTCGTTCACCAATACCGTTAAAGGAATATAAGCAACCTCGTGATGTACCAAATGATTATTGGAAATGGGAACAAATACCACCAACATCAGATGTATGTAATGTAGCAGCAGAAGTTTGGGCTGCACAACCATGGGGGCAATGCTCACCATTTGTTATTGAAGTTTTAAGAAGAATGGGTATATGGCAAGAAGGCTATGGTGGATATGCAAATAGTGTAAAAGATTTTATACTCAAAGGTAGACCAGATTTATTTAGGGAAGTAGTACCAGATGAAGCAACACAAGCAGGAGATATAATTTGGTGGGACGGTCACGTTCAAATTTGTGCAGGAGATGGTCTATGGTATAATTCAGGATCCAACCTTTACAGTTGGCCAGCGATTG
>CANQQF010000060.1 GCA_947625985.1 uncultured Clostridia bacterium
CGGTCACGTTCAAATTTGTGCAGGAGATGGTCTATGGTATAATTCAGGATCCAACCTTTACAGTTGGCCAGCGATTGAAAGTTGGGCACTTAGTGATGCAATTGGATATGGTAACGGAGAAGGAGGATATCATGCATTTAGATTTGTTGGAAATGCTTCAGCGAGTAGTTCAACTTCTGGTGGATGGAGAGCTGTTGATGAATTTGGAAATCAAGTCCCAGATGATTTATTAAATCAATGGGGTGGCGGAGAACAAGGCGTAAACAACCATAATACAGATGTTGATAGAAGAGTACAAGAAGCTAATGAGTACAACGCTAGGGTAGCTGAAGAAAATAAGGAAATTAAAGAATATAATGATTTGGCAGAAGATAAAAATAAAAAGCTTGAAAGAGCTAAACGTTGTCATAATGCAAGGGAAGAATTAATTCAAGCTAATACAGACAACGGTATAGTAATAACAGATATAAATGGTTATGCAGATTTAGGATTCTTATCTGAACTAAAACCAGATGCTTCAGGAGAAGAATATAGTTCACAAGATGATGGACAAGATGATGGAATGGGATTAATAACTGTAAAAGAGAAAAGTGTAGGAAGTAATCCATATATTAACGTAGGCGATTATAATAAGCGTACATTTAGGGGTACTCTAACTGAAGATATTATATTCGTAAACCCAAGAATGAGGGTAGATATAGAAGGATATATCTTTGAAGATATACCAAATGGAGAGAAAGAAGGAGCTGATCGTAGAACAGTTGATGCCATTTTCAACGGTCAAGACAAACTTATGTATCCAATAGCTGTAAAACTAAAGAATGGTGACACAGTAATAGGTGAAGGTATAATAACAACAGATGGTCGCTACAAAATAAGAGCAGGTGGAGCAAATGGTGAATATATGAAATATATTGAAGATGATAATTTAGTTAAAGATACATATATCGAATTCACCTATAATGGATTAAAGTATCAAAGTTGTTATGATGCAGTCTTAGGAGTAGAAGAAGGATCTAAGGCAGAAGAGAAAGCAGAAAGCAGAAAAGCATTTAATGAAAGATTATCTTCTATATCATCATATGGTGGTGAAACACTTCAAGATCATACAGTAAATGGTGATACAGTAATTAATCATGAGAAAACAGAAGAATATGAAAAGGGTATAGTATACGAAGGAGATGTTTATGATAAATTCTCTGGAATAGGAGCTGACCCAATAGCAGATGGAAAATATACATTAGGAGATCAAATGCTAAAAGCAAATGATATAGATCCACAAACTCAACAAACAAGAAGCAATGGAGACACAGATCCAAGTGGAGACAACTGCTATTACATAAAAGATGAAGATCAAGATGAAAATAAAAAATATCAAATACAAGCTGATACAAAGACAGCAGGATATCAAGGTTTTGTAAATTATGATTATAAAGAAGATAAAATTACAGGAATTAACCTAGGACTATATGAAAGAGAACAACCAGATATATCAATAGTAAATGATATTGAACGTGTTGTTGTAGAAATTAATGATGAACAATATTTATATCAATATGGTAAAAAGACTCAAAACTTAGAGGACTTATTTAACCAAGGACCAACAGTTAAATTTGGAAGCAATATCAATTCTGGAAAATATACAAGAGAGATACAAGCAGAAAAAATCCAAATCACACCAGAAGGAAGTCCTTTCAAAGTTAAATTATATTATAAAACAGCAGTAAGAAATGAAAGCTCAAAACTATTAATGAGACCATTAGAAATAGTAAGTCAGTATGATAGCAGATATCAAACAGTAAGAGATGCGACAGATGAAATAAAAGCAGATGAAAATATAGTTAAAGAAATTGGAGAGGAAAACTTTGCATCTACGGCAGAATGGTCAGATAAATCAGCTTATAATGGAGATAGGCCGGCACCAGAAGGTTATAGAAATGCCTTCAGGACAATAAATGAAACAATCCAACCAGGTCAAGAAAAAGTATTCTACACAGAATACACAATAGGAAGAGAACAGGCAGTAGAATTAATTGAAGGTAAAGAATCTCTAGAGTTCTACAATAATGTGGAAGTAAATGCATATCAAACATCTCGTCCTGATCAAGAAAGGGTTGAAGAAATAGGAACAGATTTATATGCCGGAGTTGATGTAGATTCAGTTGCAGGTAATTCTGATCCAACAAATAAACAAATAACATTTGAAGATGATAATGATGAGGCACCAATCTTTGAATTGAAATTAACAGATCCTAGAATATTAAAAGGTAATGTCTTTGAAGATATAGCATCAGAAACAAAAGCAGGAAGCAGAGATACAAGAGATTTAATGGCATATCTAGGAAATGGAGAAAAAGATTCTGAAGAAAAAGGAATTAAAAATGTAAGAGTTGAATTAGTTGAGCTAGACGATGATGGAAATCTAATGCTAGATGAAAATGGAGAAACAAGAGTTAAATTAGATGTTGACTGGAAGAGTAATGAAGACCCTGTTAAGGCTAGTGTTATAACTGATGAGAGTGGTAACTATGAATTCAAAGGATTCATACCAGGTGAATATGTAGTTAGATTTACTTGGGGACAAGGACAAAATACAGTAATGCCATCTACAAATGAAACAGCATATGTACAACAATATAAGAGTACAATATTTAGTGATGAAGATAGATACAAGACAATGACAACATCAGCAGAAAAACCAACAACAAATAGATGGTATCTAGATGAATCATCAACAGCTGTTGAGTATAAAAACAAATCAAATGCAATTGATGACATGATAGA
>CANQQF010000061.1 GCA_947625985.1 uncultured Clostridia bacterium
CAAATTCATAAATGTTTGAGGTTTTAATAATAATACTTTTTCATCTTCAATTATTCCTTTTCCAAGTAAACCTTTATGCTTTTTATGTTTTACCTCTATATTATATCTATCTGATAATTTATTTATAACATTAAATCCCATATTATGCCTTGTCTTACTATAGTCTTCCTCTGGGTTTCCTAATCCTACAATTAAATACATTATTTTCCTCCTAAAGTCTCCTTATTCTAATTATACATTGATTTTAAATTTTTTTCAACTTAAACATACAAAAAAAGCACTTTTACAAGTGCTTTTTATTGCTTTATTATTATTCTGCTGATTCCTCTGGAGCTTCTTCAGTTGCAGCTTCTTCTTCTGGAGCTTCATAAGCTTCTAAGATAGCTGTTTGAATTTTCTCTCTAGTTTCAGCATTGATTGGATGAGCTATATCTTTGAATTCTCCGTTTGGAGTTTTTCTACTTGGCATAGCTATAAATAATCCATTTTGACTTTCGATAACTTTAATATCGTGTACTGCGAATTCATTATCGAATGTTACAGATGCAACAGCTTTCATTCTGTTCTCTGAATTAACCTTTCTTAAACGTACGTCTGTTATTTGCATTTGCGTGCACCGCCTTTCATAAAGTAAATATTTTTGCACAAAAACCTTTTAAGGTATGTACATTTATAATATACTTCAAAAAAAATTCTTTTCCTTCTTTTTTTTACAAATTTTTATTTTAAATTTTCTTAACATCTATTATATCCAAAATTTCTAAAAAAATACTTTAAAAATACTTTTTTTAATCAACTAACATTGGACCTATTTCAGTTACTGTTCCTGCTCCTAACGTTATAACTATATCATTTTTATTTACATTATCTTTTACATATGAAACGCATTTATTAAAATCTGGAATATATTTTGCTTCTTTTCCTAAAGACCCTATTTTATCAACTAAAATTTGTGAAGTAATTCCATCTGGATTTTTCTCTCTAGCAGCATAAATATCTAAAACTACAATATTATCAAAATTTAGCAGAGCCTTTGCAAAATCTGAAAGTAGATTAACAGTTCTACTATAAGTGTGTGGTTGAAAAATCACCCAAGATTTATCATATTTTTTATTCATAAGTGATTTAGCTGTAGCTACTATTTCTGTTGGATGATGTCCATAATCATCATAAACTTTAGCTCCTTTTATTTCTCCCTTATATTCAAATCTTCTATCAGCACCTTTAAATTTTACTAAAGCATTTTTTATAGTTTCTTTTTCAATTCCATACTCATTACATAAAGCTATACATGCTAAAGCATTTTGAACATTGTGCATTCCTGGAATTGATAACTTAATTCTTTCATAATAATTATCATCATAATAAACATCAAACTCAGCATATCCTTTTTTATCAAATACAATATTTACAGCAAAAAAGTTAACATTTTTATTAGTTATACCATATGAAAGCGTTTTTGCCTTAGTGTATTGTGGTAGATCTAAACAATTTAAGTCATCAGCATTATATACAAGAAGTCCATTTTCTGGTAATAGTTTTACATATTTTACAAATGCCTTTTTTATATTTTCCATATTTTTAAAATAATCTAAATGGTCATTATCTATATTTAATATTATCTCAGCCTTAGGACTAAATTTTAAAAAGCTTTCAACATACTCACATGCTTCCATAATAAAGTTTTCACTAGATCCAACCTTATTATTCCCTTTAATTGGTTTTAAATATGCTCCAACTTGAATACTAGGATCTTTTTGAGCTTCAAGAAAACATAATGAAACCATTGATGTAGTAGTTGTTTTGCCATGTGTTCCTGAAATACAAATTGTGTCTTCATAACATCTAGTAATCTCTCCTAAAAAATCTGCTCTTTCAATAGTTTTCTTTCCTTGTTTTTTTGCTTCTATCATTTCTGGATGAGAATCTTTTATAGCCGCTGAATATATTACAACATCAGATTTTTTTATATCTTCTGGGCAAACTTCTTTTATAGATACTTTTATACCGTCTTTTTTTAGTTTTTTTGTATTATCAGATTCACTATCATCATATCCTGTAACAGTAAATCCCCAGTCAACAAGTATTTCGGCGATTCCGCTCATACTGACTCCACCGATTCCTATCATATGTATGTTTTTATATTTTTTTAATCTATCTATATTTGGCATAAAAAAATACCCTCCTTTTTGTTGGATTTCTCTTAGTATTATATGAATTATATAATTTTATTGTTAATTTTTCAAGTTTTTTTGCTATTTTAGGTAAAAAAATATAACTGATAATATTGTTAATTTAATTTCGTTATATTATAATCAATATGTAAAAACTTGAGAGAAAAAGGAGAAATTATGGAAACCCCTATTAATTTTATTATTCTGGGAATAACTTTTATCCCTGTCATATTAATATTATTTGCTATATTTTGCTTATCATATTATTCTACTAAAGATCCTCGCTTAAGCGAAAATGATAAAAAAACTTTAAATAAAAAAGTAAAAAAGCAAGAACTTGTCTTATATATTTTCAATATATTGCTTTCAATATGTGCAATATATATATTTCACAATTACATAAAACTATTTGTACTATTACCTATTTTTATAATTGGATTTTCTATTATATTTAGAGCTTTTAAAAAAATAAAAATATCTAATATTTTATGTGGAATTATTGTTGTTCCTACTATAATTATAACTATATTTTATAATTCTTACATTATATTTGAAATACTTGGAGGAAATATTATTAACTTTAGCAATTCTCAAAAAGAAATGATGGAAAATTTAAACTTTAATTCTAAATTTCAACAATATGAAGGAAAAAATATAACAGGTACAAATGTAAAAGATTTAGTAAATCAGGTTATAACTAATAATTCAGATCCTAATTATGCAAAAAGGCAAGTTTCAATTACAGGAGCTATAATTACAGGAAGTGGTACAAGTTTTGATACTTCAAACATAAGTGACAATATGAAATATCAAGTTATGATAGTGGAATATGAAGAAGGCTATGTAAAAGAAATAGAAGTCACTAAATCAAATCAATCTACATTAAACATTACAAATAATATTACAAACAATGTAAGTAATTAATATGTTTATTAATAAAGGAGCAGTTATGGAAAATAAAGAAAATGAAAATTCTCAAATGAAAAATGAAATAAAAAAATATGAAAAAAACAAAAAAAAATTAACACTATTTGTCAATATTATTATATCATTCGCAATATTATTTCCTATTATCGTTATAGGTATATTAATGTGTAATCAATATGAAAATATTACAACTGCTGCAAAACCAATCATTTATTTATACCCAGAAGAAACTACAGAACTATCTGTAACACTTGGTAAACCTGAAAATGTTACTTGTTCTTACCCTAATTATGAAAATAGTTGGAATGTTGTTGCTAATTCTGATGGTAGTTTAATTGACACTAATACTGGTAGAAATTTATATGCCCTATACTGGGAAGGTATTAATAAAAACAAAGTAAATTTTGATGAAGGCTTTGTTGTAAAATCAGAAGATACAATTAAATTCCTAGAAGACAAGCTTGCTATTCTAGGATTAAATGAAAGAGAATCTGAAGAATTTATTGTGTATTGGTTGCCTAGGTTGCAAGAAAATAATTATAACTTGATTAGGTTTGCAAGTATGGACGAGATTAATGAAATAATGCCTCTAAACTTTTCTGTTCAACCTGATAGCATTATTAGAGTTTTAATGCAATATAAAAAAATTGATAAACCTATTGAAATTGAAGAACAACAGCTTACTACTCCTGAAAGAAAAGGTTTTGTTGCTGTTGAATGGGGTCGGAAGTGAAGTTGAATAATTAATACTTATAACAAAAAGGAGGAAATTATGGAAAATAAAGGAAATGATAACATGGAGTCTGAAAATATACAAGAATATGAAGAAAATAGAAAAAAACTAAAAATATTTTTAAATTTTCTTATAATAACCGCTATATTTTTTTCTATAACTATATTAATATATGATCAAACTAGACCTATTACATATGCAAAACCAATCATATATCTATACCCAGAAGAATCCACAGAACTATCTGTAACACTTGGCAAACCTGAAAATGTTACTTGTTCTTACCCTAATTATGAAAATAGTTGGAATGTTATTGCTAATCCTGATGGTAATTTGGTTGATACAAAAACAAATAGAAATTTATATGCTTTATATTGGGAAGGAATTAATAAAGAAGAGCCAAAATTTAATGAAGGTTTTGTTGTAAAATCAGAAGATACAATTAATTTCCTAGAAGACAAGCTTGCTATTCTAGGTTTAAATGAAAGAGAAGCTGAAGAATTTATTGTGTATTGGCTACCTAGGTTGCAAGAAAATAAATATAACTTGATTAGATTTGCAAGTATGGACGAGATTAACGAAATAATGCCTTTAAATTTTTCTGTTCAGCCTGATAGCATTATTAGAGTTTTAATGCTATATAAAAGAATTAATAAACCTATAAAAATTGAAGAACAACAACTTACTACTCCTGAAAGAAAAGGCTTCGTTGCTGTTGAATGGGGTCGGAAGTGAAATTGAATAATAAATAAATATTTATAACTAACTAAAAGGAGAAATTATATGGAAACTATATCTGCATTTGGAATGATAATTTTAATTCCAATAATATCAATATTATTTTATAACTGTTGCTTAAAATATTATTCTACTAAAGATCCTCGTTTAAGTGAAATTGATAAAAAAAATATAAAAGAAAAAGCAAAAAGTTTTGAATTTATATTTTATAGATATAATATATTATTTTCACTATGCATAACCTTTCTATTATACTATCATTTTGGCATTTGGGGACTATTCCCTATTTTTATAATTGGATTTTCTATTATATTTAGGGCTATTAAGAAAATAAAAATATCTAATATTTTATGTGGAGTTATCGTAGCTCCAGCTATGGTTATTATTGTTTTTAATACTTTTTATACTGTACTCATAGGAGACTATGAGCCTATTTTTTTAAGTTCTAATAATAACTCAAACTGTCAAATGGTTGAACTTGAAGTATCCTCATTTAATTCTAAATTTCTACAATATGAAGGTGATAATGCAACAGGAACTCAAGTTAAAGCTTTAGTAAATCAGGTTATAGCAAGTAATGCAAGTGAAAGTAATGCAGAAAGAAAAATCGAATTTACTGGTTTAATTTCGGGTTCTGATACGTCATTTAATACTCAGGATATTGTAAGTAGTAAAAGATATAAAATTCATATAACTGAATATTATAGCGGTGGTACACCCTATGATGGTTGTGTAAAGACGATAGATGTTAATCAATAATTTTAATATTTATCGTTACCTTTACATAAAAGCTAATAGGGGTATAGAGTAAAGTTTTATCAAATAATACAAGTGATAACAATAAAGAAGTAGTAGTTATTTGAATAATTAATATTTATAACAAAAAGGAGGAAATTATGGAAAATAAAGTAAATGATAACATGGAGTCTGAAAATATACAAGAATATGAAGAAAATAGAAAAAGATTAAAAATAATTTTGGGAATTATTGTATTTTATTCAATATTATTTCTCATTTTTATATTTATAATTATATACTATAATGCTACAAATATTACAAATGCAAAACCAATCATATATCTATACCCAGAAGAATCCACAGAACTATCTGTAACACTTGGCAAACCTGAAAATATTACTTGTTCTTACCCTAATTATGAAGATAGTTGGAATGTTGTTGCTAATCCCAATGGTAGTTTAATTGACACTAATACTGGTAGAAATTTATATGCCCTATACTGGGAAGGTATTAATAAAAACAAAGTAAATTTTGATGAAGGCTTTGTTGTAAAATCAGAAGATACAATTAAATTCTTAGAAGACAAGCTCGCTATTTTGGGATTAAATGAAAGAGAAGCTGAAGAATTTATTGTGTATTGGCTACCTAGGTTGCAAGAAAATAAATATAACTTGATTAGGTTTGCAAGTATGGACGAGATTAACGAAATAATGCCTTTAAACTTTTCTGTTCAACCTGATAGCATTATTAGAGTTTTAATGCAATATAAAAGAATTAATAAACCTATAAAAATTGAAGAACAACAACTTACTACCCCTGAAAGAAAAGGCTTCGTTGCTGTTGAATGGGGTCGGAAGCGAAATTAAATAATACATAAAGGGAGTTTCTATATGGAAGATATATATAATTACATTTCTTTTGGAATAATAATTTTAATTCCAATAATATCAATAATATTTAAAGTCTACTGCTTAAAATACTATTCTTCTAAAGATCCTCATTTAAGTGAAATTGACAAAAAAAATATAAAAGAAAATTCGAAAAAATATGAATATCTATTGTATTTTTTCAATATATTATTTTCACTATGCATAACCTTTCTATTATACTATCATTTTGGCACTTGGGGACTATTCCCTATTTTTATAATTGGATTTTCCATTATATTTAGGGCTATTAAGAAAATAAAAATATCTAATATTTTATGTGGAATTATTGTAATTTCTGCTATTTATATTATTTTTATTAATACCTTTTATAATATACTTATAGGAAAATATGATTTATTCTTATTTACTTCTAATAATAACTCAAACTGTCAAATGGTTGAAGTTGAAAAAACAACATTTAACTCTAAATTTACTCAATATGAAGGAACAAAGGTAACAGCAGCACAGGTAAGAGCTTTAATAACCCAAGTTATATCAAGTAACTCAAGTGATAACAATAAAGATAAACAAGTAATAGTTACAGGTTTAAATGGTCTTAAGATTGAAGGAACTCAGGTAGATAATAATTTACATATGATTAAAAATAGTGATAGATATAAAATTGAAATAACAAAATATGATGATGATGGTTATGTAAAAGAAATAAATGTTACTCAATCAAATCAAAATACATTAAATATTACGAACAATGTAAATACTCAATAAAATTAATAACCTTATCTATTAATTCTGAAGATAGTTTAATTGATAAAAAAACTAATAGAATTTGAAATCAAACTTATTTCAAATTCTATTAGTTTTTAATTCACTGCTTTCATTTGCTTAATCATCATATCGCCAAAAACTGCATATCCTTCCAAAGGATCATTTACAAGTACATTTGTAACTGCACCTACAAATTTACCATTTTGAATTATTGCAGCTCCACTCATTCCTTGAATGATACCTCCAGTTTTTTCTATTAGTTCTTCATCTTTAATCTTTATTTTCATACTTTTATTATCAAAATTATTATCTAAATATATTTTTTCTATTTCTATTTTATATTCTTTAGATGTCTGATTATCCAAACTACATAGAATTGTTGCTTCCCCTGTTTTTATTTCTTCTCTTAATGCTACCTCCATTTCTTTTGAAGGATTTATATTTAATGCAGATAAATTATCAACTTTACCATATACTCCAAAACTTGTATTTTTATATATTTCTCCTATTTCTTGTCCTTCTTCTATACTTCCTTGTATTTTCCCTGGAATTCCACTCTTTCCTTTTGTAACATTTAGAATTTTACTAGTAACAAATTGTCCTGATGCTATATCTATTAAATCTCCTGTATCTACGTCTGTGATACCATGTCCTAAAGCTGCAAACATTTTTGTTGATGGCTCATAAAATGTTACTGTGCCAACACCTGCCGCACTATCTCGAACCCATAACCCTAACTTGTATTCATTATTTCTCGTTTGTACAGGCGTAATACTACATTGTTTTGTTTCTTCTCCATGTACATATTCTATATTTAACTTGTTTCCTTCAGATTCATTTACCTTTTTGGTTAATTCCTCTACTGTAGAAACATTTTTTCTGTCAATTGATATAATTCTATCTCCTTCTTCTATTCCAGTATTTTGAAATGGTTTATGTTTTGTATTATCTACACCTTCAATTTCAGACATTCCGACTACTAATACTCCATTAGTATATAACTTTAATCCTGCAATATTTCCTGCTGGTATTACAGTTGTTTTTGGAATAACATCAACACTTAGTTTTTTTATCTCAAAGTTTTCAAATAAATTTACAGCTATTTCTTGTTTTCCAGTCTCATTTATTGTACTATCATTATTATTTGAAACAGTTTCAATCGTACCATTTTTGTTTTCTAAGTTTAAAGATATTCCAAATAAAGTATTAACTGAAATTTTTTCACCTTCAAATATAACTAAATTATTAGGGATATTTTGTATTGCTATTAAATATGTGTATATAATAAGTAGTAATAATAAAAGTAATAAGATTTTTAATTTATTTTTCATTTTTCTCCTCAAAAT
>CANQQF010000062.1 GCA_947625985.1 uncultured Clostridia bacterium
AAACTGTGTATAATATAAAATATAATTTGTTTTTTATATTATTTACTGTCGCAGTCAATTTAAAAATCTGTAGACTGCTCCAAACTGCGCATAATATAAAAAACAAATTATATTTTATAATAAAGGAGGTTAAATAGATTTTATTAGATTTGATTTTTCCCAATGTGTGTGGATTTTGTGGAAAAATAAATAAGAATTCATTGTGTAACAAGTGTGAAATAAAATTAAAAAATTTAGAATGCACAAAAATAGAAAAAGTTAATAATGGATATTTTGATGAACAAATATATTTTTTTGAATATGAAGGCTTTATAAGAAAAGCAATTTTGGACTATAAGTTTAATAACAAGGCATATATTTATAAAAGTTTTATAAAATTTATAATAAAAAATAAAAAATTTATGGAAATTTTAAAAAGTTATGATATAATTATTCCAGTACCAATTAGTAAAAGTAGATATAAAAAAAGAGGATACAATCAAAGCCTACTACTATCAAAAGAATTGGTAAATCTGTATAATAGAAATAGTAGTTCAAATATACTTCAGGTTAATAAAAAATGTCTATACAAAATAAAAAATACAATAGAGCAAAGTAAATTAAATAAAGAACAAAGAGAAAGAAATGTGCAAGAAGTATATATGTTAAAAAATAAGCAAATAATAACTAATAAAAATATATTGTTAGTTGATGACATTTATACAACAGGAAATACAATAAAAGAATGCAGTCGAATGATAAAAAATGCAAAACCAAATAAAATAGGAGTACTTACTATTTCAAAAGATTTTGTAGATAAAGAAAGGATTTAAAATGGAAGATTTAGTTGAAAGCATATTAGATTATGTTCGTTCAGATTATACTGATTATGCGGTAATGTTGAATGGTGAATGGGGTTCAGGAAAAACTCACTTTTGGAATAATAAAATAAAGAAAAAGATTGAGTCTATGCAACTTAATGGCAAGCATTATACAACAATATATATGTCATTATATGGTATATCAAACTTAGAAGATATAAGTAAAAAAATATTTATCGAAACAACACAATTAATGGATAAAAATTTAAGAAAATTTATGAATTCTAATGAGCGAACAACAATACCAGAATATGCCAAAACTGGAATAGATATGGCAAATTTCTTTGGAGTAACTCAAAATGGAGATAGAATAGATTACGCAGATTTTTTTACAACAGATGATAAAGTACTTTGCTTTGACGATTTAGAGAGAGCAAATGTTGATGTTATCGATATTTTAGGTTATATCAATAATTTTGTTGAACATGATCATATTAAAACAATAATTATTTGTAATGAAAAAGAATTATCAACAAAATTAAAAAGCTCTAATCTAGAAATGAAGACTTTTATAGCAACATATCTTTTAGACAAACAAGGTGAATTAAATACTAACAATAGTAAACCAATGGTAGAAAAAATTCAAAATAAAATAGAAAATGTATTTGATAAAGCTAATGATTATGAAAGAATTAAAGAAAAATTAATAGGTGAGACTTTTGAATATGCACCAAAATTTGATTATATAATAAATGGTATATTAATGCGTTATGAAGATAATCCAGAATTAATAAGATTTTTAAGAGAAAATACAGGATTAATAATTACAACATTCCATAAATCTGGAACAAGGAATTTAAGAATTTTAAAACATGCATTAAATGATTTTAAAAAGATATATGAAACAGTAAGTAAATCATATCCAAATACAAGTAATAGAGTAGTTCAAACTATGTTAATATTTACAATAGCGGTTTCTTTTGAAATAAAAGCTGGTAAGATTACAAAAGAAAAATTTGTAAACATTAAAGACAACGAAGAATATAAATCTATATTAGTATCATCAAGAATATTAATTGATAATAGACAGTTCTATATTAGAGAGTTTGACAATAATTATTATTATAATTTTAAAGCTGAATATAGATTCTTTAAATTTATAGAATATTATGTACGTACAAGAATATTTGATATGAAATTATTTAAAGATAATATGGATGTAATTCAAAATACAATTGATACAGAAAATCTACCATCTTATAAAAGGTTACTAACAGAAGAGTATTGGAAAATTTCTGATGATCAATTTGATAAAGTTATCGAAGAAACACTTGAAGATGTAAAAGAAGGTAAAATTAGATTAGTAGATATAGTGAAATTATTTGCATACTTTAGCTATTTTACAAAAAAAGGATTAATAAGTTATGATATTAATATGTTAAAAAATACATTTTTTACAGGAATGAATTTAGCATCATTAACATCAGAGTATTGTGAGAATCCAGAAGAAGAATTGGGAAAAATAGCATTAGAGGATATAGCAGAAGATATAAAAGATGTTACAGAATATTTCTATAAATTAAATAATAGATTATTAGAAAAGATGTATAAAGAAAAAGCAGATGAATTGTTTAAATATATACCTATGAAGATGGAAATATTTTATGATAGATTTGATAAAGAATTTATGAATGTACCAATTTTTAAATATTATGATGTTTATCAATTGTTTCAAAGAATTTCATGTGCTAGTAATGAAGATATAGTAATTATAAAAGAAAAATTAGTAAATAGAGCAGATAGTAACAGAGATGACGTTAAAGATGAAATAAAAACATTTAAACAGTTTAAACGTATAGTTGATGATTATGTAAAAGAAAAACAAACTACTATAAAAATAGTCATGTTGAAAGATCTATCAAAAGACTTAGAGTATATAATAAACAAATATGAAGACGGAGAGAATGAACCTGAAGAAGAAAGTGAAGAAAGTAATGAAAATATAGATATATTAAACGAATCAGAAGGAATAAAACTTGAAGAAGATGAAAATATAGAAGAAAATCAAGAAAAAGAAATTGATGTTGAGGATAAGTATGAAGAACATGATTTCGAAGGTAATGAAGATAAAAACGAATATGAAAATCATGATTTTGAAGACGAAGACGAAGATGAAGAAAATGAATATGAAGAATATGATTTTGATGACGATGAAGAAGATATATTAGAACAAGAAGATGATCCGAGAAGTATAGATATTGACGAAATAGAATTTGAAAATGTTGAATTTAACAATTCAGATGAAGATAATGATGAAATAGTTTAAAATAAAAAAGATAGTTAAAATTAACTATCTCAGACTGTTGACAAAGTATTTTTGTTAACAGTCTTTCTTTTTAATAAAAAATGTAGTAAAATAAACTTGTCC
>CANQQF010000063.1 GCA_947625985.1 uncultured Clostridia bacterium
TTTTCTATCTCCATTATTTTATCCCTTTCCATTAATACAATAATTCCCTATTTCTTCATAAGCCTTATTAAATTTCTTTATTAATCCATCCTCATCTCTGTGCTTTATTTCTTTTAATATATTTATCTCTCTATCATCTAATCTACATACAGATATTTTTCCATCTGCTGTTATAAATAAATCATTGCTTTCTTTACATATTTTACCTAATTTTTCTCTTTCTTTATATGCAACACAGAAACATTTTGCTAAAATAATACTGATACCATTTTTTTTGTATTCTTCTCTTCTTACATCTTCCCAAATCTTCTCATAACCTTTTTCTAATATTAATTCTCTAATATTGTCAACAGAATAAAATAATTCTTTGTTCGTTTTAAACAACTCTATAAATTTTATATTTATTTTATTGTCTTCACCAAATTTTATGTATTCCTCAATTTCCGATTTACTTGTATTGATGTTTTTTAACAATGTTGTATCTATTGTAATATTAAGTTTTGGATATTTTTTTCTTATTGTTTTGATTGTATCTAAAATTTCATTTACGTTAACACTGCTTTTTGTTATTTCTTTGTATTTTTCGGCATTTAAAGAGTGGATTGAAACGTTTAGTTTTTTGAGATATTTACATATTTCTTCTTTTTCTTTTAATAATGAGCCATTTGATGTTATTAAAACTTTTATATCTTCTTCTGATATTTTTTTTGCAATTTCTATAATGTCTTTTCTCAACAACGGTTCACCACCAGATATTTTTATTTCGTTTTTATTATATATTTTTTTCATTTCTTCTACCATAAATAGAATGTCCTGAAGCTCTAGTTCCTGTTTACACTTTCTTTCTATTCCTTCTTTATGGCAAAAGAAACAATTATACATACATTCTTGATTTACTAATATTCTAATAATTCCATTATTACTCATACTTCTAACTTCATCTCCTCTGCTAAAAATCTTTTAGCCGTGTATGATAAGAATTCTTCTATATATGCTATTCCGATATACATTTTTGGCAACTCAACATTTGTATCTATTTTATATAATCCCTCTTCTCCTTTTATCGAATCTTTTAATATCCATCCGAATTCCTATATTTTCTTTAATTATTTTTAATATAATTTCTGTTGAAGCTATTTCCATTACTGGATTTAATTTGATTTGTCTATTTGCTAGAAATTCATCAAGTTTTTTTCTTGTTGATGCTTGGGCATGTGGTAATATTAATGGTGCTTTATCTATGTTTTCTCTATTTATTTTTTTGTTATATTTTTTTATTTTGTCTATTAACAATATACTTGCTATATGAGTTGGTATTCCTATTCTAATTTCTCCTAGCAATAATTCTTTTGAATTTCTTATACTTTATTCTCCCCTATAAATATAGTTATAGTTATATGCTGTTTTTATATATAAAAGCAATGTTTCTGCCTCGCTTGTCATTGTTACTCCTTTTGCACCTCTATAAAACAGTTTTATATCTAATGATTGTTCTGAATTTTGTATGCTGTGACTTATCGCTGGCTGTGTAACATATAGCATGTTTGCTGCTTTTGAAAAACTTTTTGTCTCTGCTACTGCACAAAATGTTTTATATAAATTTAAGTCTAGATTAGGATTAAAATAATCAATTTATATTTTTCATCTCCTTTTCAACACCTTTTTGTTTACAATGTGATAATTCAAAAGATAATTTTATTTTTTCCTTCATTTTTACTTATAAATCGTCATAATTATATCAATTTTTCTCATTTTTGTAAACATACTTTTAATAAGTATTACCTCCCAATTATTGACAAAGAGCAAAAAAAAATCAATCATTTCTGATTGATTTGTACTGTCTACTCATAAAAGTTCAAGCAGACTCGGATTTGGAGCCACTTCCCAGATTCGAACTGGGGACCCTCGCATTACAAGTGCGATGCTCTGGCCAACTGAGCTAAAGTGGCGTTTTTTGGTGACCCGTACGGGAATTGAACCCATGTCTCCGCCGTGAAAGGGCGGTGTCTTAACCTCTTGACCAACGGGCCATATAAAGAACTAAATGAAGCATTTAGTTCTTTTTGGTGAGCTATCCGCGACTCGAACGCGGGACAACTTGATTAAAAGTCAAGTGCTCTACCACCTGAGCTAATAGCCCACATATGTTGCAAATAAACTTACAACGCTTCCTTAGTTTACAATATTTTTCCGATATTGTCAAGACTTTTTAATGAATTTGTTTAGTTTTTCGCAACTTTTTTGTTTTTTATTTTATTTTTCTTGTTTGTTTTCATTTAATTTTTCTACTATTTCTTCTACGTCTATTCCATGTACTTGGCATGCTTCTTCTAATGTTTCCATTTGTGATGCTGGACATCCTAAGCAATGCATTCCTGCTTCTAAAAGTATTTCTGCTTTTTCTGGTGCTTTTTCTAATATGTCTCCAATTTGCATTTCTTTTTTTATTTTCATGAATTGTCTCCTTTCGTTTTATTTTTTGTACTTTTACTATTTTACCATATTTTTTCCCAAAAGTATAGATGTATACGTAAATTAAATTTTTTTCATTTTTTTATTTTTTTGTATTTTTTTTATTTTTTGTATTGACAAATGTTTTTTTCTGTTGTATTATTCTAAAAAATCATAAGGTGGTGATGTTTTTGAAGCTACTGGATGTTTTTTTTATTTTATATTTTTTATTTATTTTCATTACTTTTTATTCAGTTTACACTTTTATTGATATAAAAGTTTTTCGTAATACTCAAGGATCTAAATTAGAAATCAAAAAAACAAATTTAATTAAATAAGGAGGTTTAGCTATTTTTAGTTTTTTTAAACGTGGCTTCTTTTGTCTTGTTTTTATGACTCTTTTTTCTTTTATCACTTATTTGATTTTTTTACCTATTTTTGAAGGGTCTGAAATTATCATTACCTATGGTTTTAATCCTTTTGATATTTGCCAAGAGTCTCCTGAACTATGGAATTTTATTAAGAAATCTTTTTTCTTTTTCTCATCTTTTTCGTATTTTATTTTGGGAAATTTTGCTTTTAGTTTTGCCTGTAGGTTTTTTTCAAAGTTCAGACATTCTTCGAATATTCACTCTAATTCTTTTATTATTTCAAATGAAGATTGTTTACATCTCGTTATTGGTGAAGATATTAGTGGTAATGTTGTTACTATTCCTGAAAATGGACTTTATCAAAATTTTCTGATTACTGGTACGATTGGCTCTGGTAAGACTAGTTCTGCGATGTATCCTTTTACTAAACAACTTATTTCTTTTTGTTCTAATTATCAGAAGATGGGTATGCTAATTTTAGATGTAAAAGGAAATTATTATCAGTATGTTGATTCTTTGTGTAATCGTTTTGGTTTAATTGACGATTTGATTGTTATTTCGTTAAATTCCAATGTTTTTTACAATCCTTTGGATAAGCCTAATTTAAAACCTCAAGTTTTAGCTAATCGCTTGAAGACTATTCTACTTCTCTTTTCTGAAAATAATAGTGAGTCTTTCTGGCTTGATAAAGCTGAAGAGGTTTTGTGTGAATGTATTAAGTTGTGTAGGCTTTATAATGATGGATATGTGACTTTTTTGGAACTTCATAAATTGATTTTTTACTCTGATTATTACAAAGAAAAGTTGTCTTTTTTAAGGCAGTTATTTGTTTCTAATAAGTTGTCTAAACACCAAGTTTATGATTTAAATTCTTGTTTAAATTTTTTTCAGAAGGATTTTGAAAATTTGGATCAGAGAACTTTAGCTATTTTGAAGTCTGAAATTGGAAGAATTACTAATGTTTTCGTTTCTGATTATGATGTTCTGAATACTTTTTCTCCTCCTAGAGATAAGATTTCTTTTAATCGGTTTTTCAGAGGTTATTAGGGATGGAAAAATTGTTGTTCTTTCTATGAATATTGCTGAGTATAGGAATCTTTCTATGATAATCGCTGCTTATTTAAAGTTGGATTTTCAGACTGAAGTTATTGCTAATTTATCTAATAATTGTGTTTTGCCCAGCGCTTTTATTTGTGATGAATATGACAAGTATGCTAGCAAAATTGATGGTGAGTTTTTTTCTCTTAGTAGAGAAGCTAAGTGTATTAATATTGTTAGCACTCAGAGCTATTCTTCTTTGAAACATATTTTGAAAGATGATGCTTCTGTTAATGTTATTGTTCAGAATTTAATTAATAAGATTTGGTTTCGTACTGATGATATTTATACTATTGAAGAATCGCAGAAACTTTTAGGGCGTGAAGATAAAGATATGGTTTCTAAGAGTGTTTCTGAGAATGCTAAAGAGACTACTTATAGTTTTTTGACTAGGTCTTTTAATTCTGATTCGTCTAATATTTCGGAGACTTTTAGCACTTATACTCAAAAGGATTTTGTTTTTGATACTAATTTTTTTAGTCAAGGACTGGAAACTTTTTCTGCTTTAACATTTTTGTCTGATGGCAGTAGGATTTTTAAGCCTTCTAAGTTAAAGATGTTTCCTTATTTTAAAGAATGAAAGGAGGTTTCGATGTTTCGTAATAAAAGGATTTTTTGCTTTTTTCTCGCTTCTTTTCTAGTTTTATTTTTTGTTCCTTGTTCTTTTGCTTTAGGTGACCCTCAAATTGTTTCTAAGTTACAATCTGGTTTTGAAGATATTGAAGGTTGGATTTTAAAACTTGCAACTCCTGCTGCAGCTGTTGCTGTTGGTACTGGTGTTTTTATGAGGAAGTTTAGCTTTGGCGATGAGGAACGTATTA
The DNA here is from genome assembly GCA_947625985.1 of uncultured Clostridia bacterium. The sequence goes on from CANQQF010000063.1 coordinate 4,742, forward strand.
GGTTAGGAAAGAAGTTAATTAGAAATTCTCTTTTTTCATATGCTTTTCTTCTTGCTATTGATTTGATTTTATCTGCTATTAAGTCTTTGGTTTCTTAGTTTTTGTACTTTGTTTTGTTTCTTTTTTTGCTTGTTTCTTTATTTCAGTTAGGAGGTTTTTTTGGAAAATACTACGTCTATTACAGATACTATTATTCAAGTTATTAATACTATTTTTGAAAAGTTGTTTGGTTCTATAGATAATACTCTTTATTCTGTTCTTGATAAGATTACTTTTATTGGACCTGATATTTTACATGATAAGAATTTTGAGAAAATTTTTGGTACTTCCGCTTCTAATGGTGTTTTATTGATTGTTAATAGTTTACTTTTAGCTATTATTTTATATTTTGCTCTTAAGATGTTTCTTGCTAATATTACTTATTCGCAAGTTGAAAGACCGTACCAATTTATTTTTAAGCTTCTTATTTGTGGTATTTGTATGAATTTTTCTTTCTTTTTGGTTGAGTTGTTTTTGTCTATTGGAGAGAATTTTACTACTGCGGTTAGGCAACTTGGGGAGAATCTTTTTGGAAAGCAGGTTTGTTTTTCTGAATTGATTACTTCTATTAGTTCTAATATTGCTATTGATGCTAGTTCTATGGATATTTTTTCTTTAGATGGTATGATTAAAGGTACTCTTACTGTTTCGTTATTGAATCTTGTCTTTTCTTATGCATTTCGATATGTTATGGTAAAAGTGTTTGTGTTGCTTTCTCCTTTAGCTTTTCTTTCTCTTTCGATGAATTCAACTTCCTGGTTTTTTAAGGTTTGGATTAAAAATTTGTTTTCTCTTTTATTCATACAAATTATCGTTTCTATTGTTTTAGTTATTTTATTTTCTATGGATTATTCTTCTTCTAATTTGTTATATAAGTTTGTTTATGTTGGTGGTATTTATGCTTTGATTAAGGCTAATTCTTTTGTGCGTGAATTTGTTGGTGGTGTTTCCACAACTTTTTCGCAAAATGTTTATAACTTTAGAAGGTAATCTATTTTATTTTGAAAGGAGTTTGTTTTGAAGTTTATTTTTCCTCAAAATTATAATTTTACTAATAAGATTTTAGGGTTTTTTGATTATTCTACAGCAATTTTTCTTGTTTGTTGGTGTGTTTTGGTCGGTTTTTTATTACATATTTTTATTTCTGATATTACTTTTAAGATTGTTCTTTTCATCGTTCTTTGCTTCCCTTTGTTTTTATTTAGTGTTATAGGTTTTAATAATGAGAATATTTTGTATGTCTTTTCTTATCTTTTTAAGTTTTATATTAAAAATAAATGTCTTTTTTTTGAAAAATAACCTTGAACTTTTAGAACAAAAACTATATAATCAAAAATAATATTTGAAAATATAGTAAGGGGCGTTTGTACGATGAAATTAGAACAAAAAGATAAACCATTAATTTTCTCTGAAACTGTATTGCCAGATATTTTCTTTGCAGAGTATCTGCCTGAAATTCCTGGTGATTGTTTAAAGTTGTATTTATATATGAATTTTCTCTCTAAATATAATAAAACTATTAAGATTAATGATTTGTCTAAGAAGTTGTCTTTGCCTTTAAAATCTATAAATGATAGTGTTGACATTCTGGAGAAAAAAGGTTTGATTTTAAAAAAGACTTCAGGATATATTATTTTGAATTTACAAGAGGTAACTTTAAATAAGTTGTATTCTCCTAATTTGACCGCTTCTGAAGATAAAATTGAATCTATTTCTAAGAATAAGTCTAGAGCTAAAGCTATTGACCATATTAATAATATGTATTTCCAAGGTATTATGAGCCCTTCATGGTACAATGATATTGATATTTGGTTCCAAAAATATGGTTTTGATGAACAAGTTATGATTGCTTTGTTTGAATATTGTTTTAATCGTTCTGCTTTGCATAAGAATTATGTTCAAACTGTTGCTGAGGCTTGGGGAAATAGTAAGATTAAAACTTGGACTGACCTTGATATGTATTATCAAAAGCAAGAAAAGATTTCTAAGTTAAAGAAGTCTATTGCTAAGAAGCTTGGTAAACATGGTGGCCTTACTCAATATGAAGAAGCTTATATTGAGCAATGGGTTTTTGATTATGGTTATGATATGGATGTTATTGAGATTGCTTTGAAGAGGACGACTTTTAAACAAACTCCATCTTTTGAATATATTAATAATTTGATTTCTGATTGGCATGACAGAGGTTTAAAGAAACCTGAAGAAATTTTAGTTTTTATTGAACAACGAAAGAAACAAGCTAAGAATACTAAGGAACTTAAGAAGAGTGTTTCTAAGGCTAGTTATGTTCAACGTACTTATGATAATTTAGATTTCTTATATGCTAATAATACTGCTAAAAATGATGCTTAATTTGTTTTTATTTCTATTGGAGAGGAGGATTAAATGGCTAACGATACTTTGAATGTTCTTTTGAAGGATTACGAACATAAAAGATTGTCTGCTGAGTTAGATTTAGAGAAAAGAAAGTCTGATTTATATTCTTTGTTTCCTAAACTTGAACAGATTGAATCTGAGTTGAATTCTTTTGCTATTGCTACTGCAAAGTCTATTTTGTCGGATTCTTCAAAAAAGAATAACAGTAATAGTAAATCTGTTTATTCTTTAGATGAGCTTTATAAGAAAATTGATAATTTAAAAAAACAAAGGCAAAAGATCTTAGTGTCTAATGGATATTCTCCTTCTTATTTAAAACCTTTTTATGAATGTAATATTTGTAATGATTCTGGTTTTATTGAAGGTAATTATGGTAAAGAAATGTGTAGTTGTTTAAAACAACGTTTGCTTGATATTTCTTATAATAATTCAAATATGCATAATTTAAAGTCTGAGAATTTTGATACTTTTAATGCTGATATTTTTTCTGATGAGGTTGATTTGTCTAAATATGGTCAAAATATTTCACCTAGAAAAAATATTTTGAATATTAAAGATAAAGCTATAGATTTTGTAAATAATTTTGATGATCCTTCTTATAAAAATCTTTTATTTACTGGTAATACTGGGTTACGGCAAAACTTTTATTTCTAATTGTATTGCTGATGCTTTGCTAAAAAAGAATAAAACTGTTCTTTACCAAACTGCCCCAGTGTTATTAGAGAGTGTTATTGATTATAAGATGTCTAAGAGCAAATCTTTTGAAAATAATGTTTATAAAAATGTTTTAGATACTGATTTGTTAATTATTGATGATTTAGGTACAGAGAGTTTAAATAGTATGAAATTAAGTGAATTGTTTACTATTTTAAATACTAGACTTTTAAATATGAATAATAAGGTTACTAAGACCATTATTTCTTCAAATTTAAATATTAAAGAGATTTTCCAAACTTATGAAGAAAGAATCGGCTCTAGAATTGCTGGTTATTATGATATTTATTATTTTTTCGGAGACGATTTACGTTTTAAGATTAAATAATAGTTATGTTAGATTACAATTTTGCCACGTTAATACAACGATGGTTTCCATTATTCAAGAAAAAAGAAGTTAGATTTTTCTAACTTCTTCTTTTATTTTTATTCTTGTCCTATATTTTCCATATCTGGTGTAATTGTTTCAATACTTACTACTTTTCCACCATCTGATGTTCTCATTAATGTAACTCCTTGTGTTGATCTTCCTAATACACTGATGTCTTTAACTTGAAGTCTTATTATTGTTCCTGTATCTGTTATTAGCATTACATCATCTTCTTCTGTTGCTATTCTTACTCCTACTAATGTTCCTGTTTTTGGTGTAACTTTATATGTTATTACTCCTTTTCCTCCTCTTAGTTGAACTCTATATTCATCTAATTCTGTACGTTTTCCAAATCCGTTTTCTGTAATGGCTAATAATGTTGCTTTTCCTCCTGGTATTATTGATTCCATTCCAATTACTTCATCATTTTCATCTACTCTTATTCCTATTACTCCTTGAGCAACTCTACCTATTGGTCGTACTTCTTTTTCATCAAATGTAATACTCATTCCTTTTTGTGTAACTAATACAACGTTGTCTTCACCATCTGTAAGTCTTACTGCTATTAGCTCATCGTCCTCTTTTAGTGTTATTCCTTGAAGTCCTGTTTTTCTTGCTGAATTGTATTCTGTTAATGCTGTTTTCTTTATTAATCCATTTTTTGTTGCCATTAATAAATATTTTCCTTCAGCAAAGTTTTGAATTGGTATTACAGCTGAAACTTTTTCTCCTGGATCTAAGCTTAGTAGATTTACTATTGCTGTTCCTCTTGCTGTTCTTCCAGCTTCTGGTACTTCATATCCTCTTAATTTATACAGTTTTCCTTTATTGGTAAAGAATAATATTGTATCATGGGTTGAAGCTGTAAATATTTGTTTAACGAAGTCATTTTCTCGTGTTGAAATTCCAGTAATTCCTTTTCCACCTCTTCTTTGACTTCTATATGTATCGATTGGCATTCTTTTAATATATCCAAAGTGTGTTAACGCAACTACACATTGCTCTTCTTTTATAAGGTCTTCTAAGTCTATTTCTCCTTCTACAGCAACGATTTTTGTTTTTCTGTCATCTCCAAATTTGTCTCTTATTTGGATAAGCTCTTCTTTTATTATTCCATATACTAATGTTTCACTATTTAATATTTCTTTTAAATGTGCTATTAATTCCATTAATGCTTTGTATTCTTCTTCTATTTTTTCACGTTGCAATCCTGATAATGTTTTTAATCTCATATCCAAAATTGCTTGTGCCTGAATATCTGATAATCCAAATCTTTCCATTAATCTTTCTTTTGGATCATCATATGATGAACGTATTATTTCTATTACTTCGTCTATGTTGTCTAATGCTATTTTTAATCCTTCTAATATATGTGCTCTTGCTAGGGCTTTATCTAAGTCAAATTGCGTTCTTCTTAAGATTACGTCTTTTCTATGGTCTAAGTATACATCTAAGCATTGTCTTAATGTTAGTATTTTTGGCTCTCCTTTTACTAAGGCTAACATTATTATTCCAAATGTGTCTTGCATTTGTGTATGTTTGAATAATCTATTTAATACTACTTGTGCATTTGCATCTTTTTTTAATTCTATTACAATTCTTACTTTGTCTATTCTATCTGACTCATCTCTTACTTCTGAGATTCCTTCTATTCTTTTTTCTTTAACTAGTTTAGCTATGTTTTCTATTAATTTTGATTTATTAACTTGATATGGTAATGAAGAAACTATAATTCTTTGTTTATTATTACTCATTTCCTCAATTTCTGTTTCAGCTCTTAATGTTATTTTTCCTCTACCTGTTTTATATGCTTGTTTTATTCCTTCCATTCCAAGAATTAAACCTTCTGTTGGAAAATCTGGTCCTTTTATAACTTCCATTAAGTCTTCATCTGTAACTTCATCTTCATCAATAATTTTTATTATACCATTTATTACTTCTGTTAAGTTATGTGGTGGTATATTTGTTGCCATACCTACAGCAATTCCTGAAGAACCATTTACAAGAAGTGCTGGTATCCTTGCTGGTAATACTGTTGGCTCTTGAAGTCTATCATCATAGTTTGGCATAAAGTCAACTGTATTTTTTTCAATATCTGTTAACATGTATTCTGCAATTTTAGCCATTCTTGCTTCTGTATACCTCATTGCAGCAGCTCCATCTCCATCTATTGAACCAAAGTTACCATGTCCATCTATTAACATATATCTCATTGAAAAGTCTTGTGCCATTCTTACCATAGCATCATATACTGATGAATCTCCATGTGGATGGTATCTTCCCAAAACAGATCCTACTGTGTTTGCACATTTTCTGTATGGCTTGTCTGATGTTATTCCATCTTCATGCATAGCATATAAGATTCTTCTATGTACTGGTTTTAAACCATCTCTTGCATCTGGTAATGCTCTTGAAACAATAACACTCATTGCATAATCTATATATGCCGTTCTCATTTCTTTTTCGATGTCTCTTTCGATGATTTTTCCGTCACGTCTTTCTGGTGTTTCTTGCATTTATTTTTCCTTCTTTCTCTTGAATTTTCTACATTTGTATTATACTAAAACAAGCTTTTTTTTGCAAGTGAAACAAGTTAAAATTGGTGATTTTAATGATTATTTTTTTTTACTTTTATTTATTATTTTATATTTTTTGTGCTAATTCTAATTGCTCTTGAGTTAAGTTAAAATCTTGTCCATTATTTTTAATTAAAGTATGTAAATTTTCTATATTTCTAGCTTCATTGATTATTTTTTCTAATGGAACTAGTTCTTTAATTTCCTTTTCTATTTTATCAAATTCCTTCTGCATTTTTTCAAAATCCTGATTTTCAAATGCCTCTTTCCAATTATTTATATTTTCTTCTATATTTGTTTGATTTTTATTTTGAATTTCAAATGATTTTTCTATATTATTTTCTATGCTATTTAAAAAAGCATCTTTTCCTGTACCTAAAATACTTGCCGTACTATTATTGATAATACCTTTATCCCTTACTTTATCAACTGCAAAGTCCCATAGTTCTGAAATACCATCAATGACCCCTCCTTTTTTTACAACTTCTTTCATTTGATCTATATTTTCAAAATCTCCTTTAAATAAACTTATTGCTCCTTTTCCCATATCTATTGCTTCTTCTACTGTTTTTTTTATTCCATCTTTAATTCCATTTTCTAATAAATTATCTTTTAAATTAATTACCTGTTCTTCAATAAAGTCAGGCAATACTGCTCTAATTCCTATATCTATAGCTGTATTTACTGCTTTTCCTATTAATGTGTCTAAAAAATTAGTTTGTTCTTTTTCTAAATTTTCCTCAATATTATTTAAAGTCATTTTTTCATTTATTATATTTTCCATTCTATGTATTAATATTTCCTCCTTTTTATTTTTAACATGATGTAATTTTTTATTTGTTTTTAGATATCATTAATATTTTTTATCTTATTTTTTTCCAATTAATAATTTCAAACAAATAATAATTTTCTATTTATTTTTTGTTTTATGTTTATTATTGTTTTTATTTTTATACTTCTGTTAAATCTTAATACAAATATTGAGTTATTATAATATGTATTCTCATTTCTTTTAAACCGTAAGCTTTATAAGTTTTATTGTTTTTTTTAAATCGTTTGCCTTTCTATGTTTTTTTCTATTGCTATAATAAAATTCTTTTTTTATATACTTTTATTGCTTTATGAATGTAAACTTTCATTTTTTTTACTTTTTTCTTTTTATATATGTTTTTTCTGTTTGTTAAATTATTGTAAAATATTTGTTTTTTATATAAAACTTTTATTTTATTTCTTTTAACCATTCTTTATCTTTATATAATAATAATCACTCTTTTGGTTAAGTCTTTCTTAAATATCTTTCGTTGACATGTCTTTTTTTATTTTTAAAGTTCTTATCTATATATTTATTATTAGTTAAACTTTTTCTTATATATATTACTTCTCTCTTTTTACTTTTTTGAAAAATAATTATTATTTTTTTCAAGTTATGTATATCTATATGTTTTATTTTATAATACTTTGAGACTACTTTTTTAAGTAAAAATAATACCTTAATTTTTCTTTATCTGCATATGTTTTTATTTCATTAAAATAAATGATGTGAATCTTTCTTTTAATTTTAAAAATAAATTTAATGTTTAAAATATAAACATTACTTTTTCTCATATCACTCATTATTTTATATTTCCTAATTCTTTATTATATTTTATCGGTATATTTATGTAAATTTGTTTATCTTTTATTAACATACCTTTAAATTATGCTAATTCTTTAGTTGTAAAAGTTCTATATTATTAATTTCTTTTGCGCGTAAGCATTCCAATTGATATTTATATTAGTTTTTATTTTGTTTTTATAGATTAATCTTTTGTTTGTTGAATTTATATCTATATTATACTTAAGTTAAGTAAACTTCCTATTCTTATAGGTTTTTAAATGTCTTAAATGGATATAACTGATTGAAATTAATGAATTATTTTTGTAAAATTTTAAAATAAAATATAAAAATCCATTTCTTATAAGTTTAGTGTCTTTTTTTATATAATTAAAAATTTTCGCTTACAAAATTTAATTTTTCATTTTATATTAAAGTTTTTTATTAAATTTAAACCTATTACAGTTATAAGATTGTATTAATAATACTTTAGAACTTTATTTAAAAAAGAGCATTCCTGAAATAATATGAAATGTGATATTTTAATATAAAATATTAAAATAGTTTAATTTTATAATTTACTTTATATAACATTAACTACTTGATATTATTTTTATTTTATGTTTATCTAATTTTGTGTATATTCTTATTTTTTACTCAGGTTGTTCTCTTTCTTGATTTTAATAAAAAATATAATTTTCTTGATTGCGTAAGGTTTAAAGTAGTGTTATTCTCGCTTTTTTTTATTGTTTTTTTTATTGTTTTTTTTATAATTTTTATAATAAAAAATTATATTGTATTTTAAAGTAAACTTTTGTTTATAATTTTAAAAAATAATTTAATGTATAAGTTTTTTGTGAAAAAAAATTGAAATAATTAAAAATTTTTAGTTAATTAGTTAATAAGACTTTACAACAATCTTATTTATGCTTTTAAATAAATCCTTTAATCTCTGTTTAACATTTTTAATAAATTATTATATTGTTTATACACTATAATATAGATATTTTCGATTTAAAAATATTAATCACCTTTTTTCCTATTTTATATGTATTTTTTACTTTTGCCGCTTTTTATTTTATCTTCTCGTATTTTTATCTTTATTAATTTTTTATAACTCTTCTACATTTATAATTATCCTTTTTACTTTTACTTATTTTTACATATTTTTCTTTTTCTACTATTAAATTTTACTATACTTTTATATTTATAAATTTTTCTATATTATACTATTAGTATTTATTATTATTGTTTAGTAGAATATTTATTTATAGCTTATGTTAAGCTTTTTTTATTTATACTTATATTGACTTTAATTTTACTTTTTATCAGAATATTGTTTTTTTCTTAAATGCGTAGCTTTTTTTCTATTTTTATTTCTTTACTTTTTTCTCTATTTTTCTTCTTTCTTTTTTAACAAGATTTATATATTTATTTTTTTTGTTAACTTTTATTTTATTTTTACTACTTAAAATAATATTAAGTGATTATCGTTTATAATCTTTATTTTTTATCTGTAATATTTTTTATAAATACTAAATAAAATCATTAATTAACTTTTAATTATTACTATGTCTATTATCTACATTTTGTTGTTATTATTTCTAATAATTATTTTATAATGTTATATATACAATATTTTCTTTGTATTTTTATTATTTAAATATCCAATATATTTTTTATATATTATCTAATTTATATATTTTATTTTATGTTTTTTATTATTCTTCATTTATTATTTGGATTTTTATTTTTATTTTAAATTTAAACTAGAATCTTAATTTTTATATTTATATGTTTTGGTTTTTAAAAGAGATTTTTTATCTTTATATTATACATCGCTTTATACTATTTTTATCAGTTTTTATTCTTTAATTATTATTATTTGCATTTTTATGTTGATTTTTATTTCCTTGAATTATTCTTTCTGCAAATTCACTTTTACTAGTACTCTTTTTTCTTTTCCTTTTGTGCGTAGCTTTTATCTTGTTTTTGTTTTAGATATCTCTTTCTTTTTTTTATTTAATAGTTTTTCATTTTGTACTTTTTATTTGGTTTTTGTGTCAACTTTATTTCTGTTTTGGTTTTTTCCTTATTTTCTTTATTTTTAATTTAATTTTTATACTTTTTTTATGTTTTTCTTTTGTAAATTTTTTATTAAGTTAGCTTAATTTATCATTCCATAATTTTTATTAATTAGTTTAAACTTTTTTATATTAATTTTGTTTTTATTATTAATTTTTATTTAAACATTTTCATTATTATATCTTTTAATTTTAAAAAATTCTTATTATAATTTATCGCTTTTATTTTATATGTTTTTTTTATTTTATTTGATCACTTTTTTATAATAATATCCTATTTCTTTATTTATAATCCTTTTTTAATAAATTAATAATATAATTTTATTGATATTTTTCATTAAATAGTTTTTGTTATTTTTTTTATTAGCAATCTTTGATTATTTATATTTTTAACTTTAAATTAAAATTTTCTACTCTATTTCTTTTATTTTTTATAAAAGATTTTTATATATTTTTTTATACATTATTTTTTCTATTGTTGTTGATTATTCTTCTATAACCATATTTATTTCTTGCATTATGTCTACACTGTTTTTCTTGGCTTGTTTTTTTATATAATTTTCTCTTTATTTGTTTTTTTACTTTTTTTCTTTTATGCGTAATATTTATATTGGTTTATTTTATATATTCTTTTTATTTTTTAATATTCTTTTTTCATTTTATTTCCACTTTTTTATTTTTCTTAGTTAACATCTTTTTTTTTTATTTTTTACTTGATTGTTATTTTTTAATGTTACTTTATATATTTTTTTATTGTAATTTTTTATTAAATTAATTTTAAAATTTTTTTATTCTTCTATTATCTATTTTTGAAAACTTATATTTATTTTATAAATAATATTTTTTTAACTTCATTTTCTCTTTTACTATTTACTAATTTTTATATTAAAATTCTTTTTTTATTTTAATTAATTATTTTATATATATTTTATAATTTTATTAATTTATTTTTTATTAATATTGTTTATAATTTTTTTATATTAATTTCTTAATTGTTTTTTATTATTTACTTTATATTTTAATTATTTATTAAGTTTTGATATCATATTATTAATTTAAATATTTATTTTATTTATTGATAATTTATTTTTTCTTTAAAAGATAATATAATATTTTATTGTTATATTATCTTCTTATATATTTTTTTGAAATACATTAACAATTTCTTCTAAAGTTATTTCTTATGTTATTTGTTTTTTATTTGTTTTGTATTTTTTATGATCACTTTTGTTATTTTTATATTTTATAAATTTTCTTTTAACCTTTTATTTTGTTGTTGATTTGTAATTTTATTTATTAGCTTATGTTTACTTTTACTTGTTTTATTTTGTTTTAATAAATCTTTTTTATTTATTTGTGCTTTTACTTTTTTTCTTTTTTGCGTAAGTCTTACTTCTTCTTCTTTTATTCTATTTTTTCTTTTTACTTTATATTTTTTTCTTTTTATTCTTATTTAGTTATATATTGAGTTAACCTTGCTTCTTACTTTTCATTTTTTCTTTTTTATTCTCTTTTGAAGTTGTTTTTTATATTTTTTATTTGTAATTTTTTATTAAATCGTTTGATTTTTTATCTACTAAATAATATTCTTTTATCTTTTTTTGTTTTAATATTTATATTATTTAATTTTAGATTTTTTATGATTCAAATTATTTTTAATTTATTAATTGCTTTTTTATATTTCTTTTTTATTTTATTTATTATTTTTATTAAATTAATTTAATTATTTATTTTTTTTATACTATATTTTATTTTTATTGAATTTATTTTTTATAAAATAATATGATTTTAATTTTTTCTTTTTTATAATTTAAAATAACACTTTTTCTAATTGTTTTATTTATTTCTTTAATTTTATTGCTTTATATATTTCATATTATTTATTATTATAATTTTAATATTATTTAATTAACGCAGTTTAATTGAAAAACTTTTTGTTTTTTTACTATCTTTATTCTGATATTTTTTCTTTTGACATATATTTTTTTATTTTTAATTGATTTTTTTAGTATTTTTTTATATTTTAATTTTTATTTAATATTAAATTCTCTTTTTATAATTTAAAACAATTTTTTATTTAATTATTTTTTATCATTATTTTTCTTTTTGTTATTTTACCTGTTTAATTTCAAATTTTTGTAAAAAATCTTTTTTGTTTTATATATACTTTTTTGTTAATGTTTTTTATATTTTTATTTTAATTATTTTGCTTTTCATGAGAGATTTTTTTGTTCGTTTTTTATATTGTTTTTTGCTATTATTACTTGTCTTTATTTTATAGTTGTTGTTATTTGCTTTATTATGTTAATACTTATTTCTTTGGATTATTTTTCTTGTACTTCTTTCTTTAACTAGCATCTTTTTGTCTCTCTTTTTTGTGCGTAAGCTTTAGTCAATTTATCATTTGCTAATTTTAGATGTTTTTTACTTTTTTTATTTGATATTTTTCATTTTGTATCTTTTATATATTTTTGTATGTCAACTTTATTTTTGTTTTAGTTCTTTTCTTAAATTTTCATTTTTAAGGTCATTTTCTTTTTCTTTTTTAGATTTTTCTTTTGTAATTTTTTATTAGATTTTTTTTAATGTTTTTTTATTTTTTATCTTCTCATCTTGAAAATTTATTTTGTTTTTATAAGATATTTTAACTTTATATTTATTTCCTTTATTTAATATTAAATTTTCTTCTTTTATTTTATTAAATTAGTTAAATCTTTTTTATATATTTATTTTAATATTTATATTTTTTATCATTTGTTCATTTAATTTTTTTCATATTCTTATATTATTATATTTTTAATTTTATTTAATATAAAAATATTTTATATTAAAATATTTTTTACTTACTTTTATTTATATAATATTTTCTTTTTTAATTTTTATTTTTTTATATTTTCCTCTCCTTACATTTATTTTATATATTATTTAAAATATAAATTATATTTATATTTTTATTTATATCTATATATTATATTGATTTTTATTAGTTTTATTTATTTAAACACTTCCTTTAAGACATTATATTTTTTATTTTATTTTATTTTATTTTTATCTTTTTTTCTAAGTATTTTTGTCTTTTATAAAAGATTCTTTATCTTCATTTTTATCATTCTTTATTTTATATTTGTTATTATTTTCTTTCTTATGTTAATAGTTGTTTTTAAAATCATTTTTCTTTTGTTTCTTTCTTTAGATGTTATTTTTTTGTTTTTTTCTTTTACGCGTAAGCTTTAATTGTTTTGTTCTTTTTTTTTTTAATCTTTTTTTATTTGATTTTTTTTGTTTTGTACTTTTTGTATGTTTTTTTGTTAACTACTCTTTATTTTAATCTTTTTCTTAGTTCTTTCTACTTCGAATCCATATTTTATACTTTTTTTATGTTTTTCTTTTGTAATTTTTTATTAAGTTTGTTTTATTTTTTTATCTGCTAAACTATTCTTTTATCTTTATTTTTTCTTTTTTAATTTTAATATTTATATTATTTGATGTTTAATTTTATTGTTCAAATTATTTTTAATTTATTTAATTACTTTTTTATATTTTATTTACTTTATTATTTTATTTAATATTTTTTAGTTAAATTGATTTTATTATATATTTTTATATGACAGCTTTTATTTTATTATATTTATTTTTTATCGTTTTAATTATCTTCTTTTTTACTTTTCCTTTTTTTAATTATTTTCTTTATTTTCTTTATTTTATTAATTTTTATATTTCATATTATTTATATTATTTATATTATTTATATTATTTATATTTTTTTTATTCTCTTTTTCTTTTATATTTATTTTTTATTTTTATTTAATCTATTTTATCTTTTTTTAATATTTTGCCTTTTATTATTTTATCTGTTTAATTTCAAATTTTTGTAAAAATCTTTTTTGTTTTATATGTACTTTTTTGTTAATGTATTTTATATTTTTATTTTAATTATTTTACTTTTCATGAGAGATTTTTTTGTTCGTTTTTTATATTGTTTTTTGCTATTATTACTTGTCTTTATTTTATAATAATTATTATTCGTTTTTTTATGTTAATAATTGTTTTTTTTGATTTTTTTCTTTTGTTTCTTTCCTTAACTGGTATTATTTTGTTTTTTTCTTTTACGCGTAAGCTTTAATTGTTTTGTCCTTCTTTTGTTTTAATCTTTTTTTTATTTAGTTTTTTTCATTTTGTACCTTTTATATATTTTTGTATGTTAACTTTATTTTTGTTTTAGTTTTTTTCTTAATTTTTCATTTTTAAGGTCATTTTCTTTTTGTTTTTTAGATTTTTCTTTTGTAATTTTTTATTAAGTTTGTTTTATTTTTTATCTGCTAAACTATTCTTTTATTTTTATTTTTTCTTTTTTAATTTTAATATTTATATTATTTGATGTTTAATTTTATTGTTCAAATTATTTTTAATTTATTTAATTACTTTTTTATATTTTATTTACTTTATTATTTTATTTAATATTTTTTAGTTAAATTGATTTTTTTATATATTTTTATATGACAGCTTTTATTTTATTATATTTATTTTTTATCGTTTTTTATTATCTTCTTTTTATTTTTCCTTTTTTTAATTATTTTATTTATTTTCTTTATTTTATTGATTGTTATATTTCATATTATTTATTATTATAAATTTAACTTTTGTAATAATATTTTTTATTAACACAATTTAATTGAATTTTTCTTTTTATTTTTGTTATATTTATTCTTGTATTTTTTTCTTTTATATACTTTTTTTATTTCTTTGTATTATTTATATTTTTTTATTCTCTTTTTCTTTTATATTTATTTTTTATTTTTATTTAATCTATTTTATCTTTTTTTTAATATTTTGCCTTTTATTATTTTATCTGTTTAATTTGAAATTTCGTAAAAGATTTTTTATTTGTTTTATATTTTTATTTTAAATCTTTTGCCTTTTATAAGAGATTTTTTTTGCTTGTTTTTTATATTGTTTTTTGCTATTATTACTTGTCTTTATTTTATAATGATTATTATTAGTTTTTTTATGTTAATAATTGTTTTTTTTAATTTTTTTCTTTTGTTTCTTTCCTTAACTGGTATTATTTTGTTTTTTCTTTTACGCGTAGGCTTTAATTCTTTTGTCCTTCTTTTGTTTTAATCTTTTTTTATTTATTTTTTTTCATTTTGTACCTTTTATATATTTTTGTATGTCAACTTTATTTTTGTTTTAGTTTTTTTCTTAAATTTTCATTTTTAAGGTCTTTTTCTTTTTCTTTTTTAGATTTTTCTTTTGTAAATTTTTATCAGATCTCTTTAAATTTTTTTATTTTTTATCTTCTCATCTTGAAAATTTCTTTTGTTTTTATAAGATGTTTTAGCTTTAAATTTATTTTCTTTAATTTCGTTATTTCTTTTTTTATATTAACTTTTCTTATTTTATTTTTATTAATTTAATTAAATCTTTTTATATATTTTAGTTTTATTATTTGTAATTTTTATAGTTTTATTTTTTTTATTTCTTTTTATTTTTCATATTATTTATTATTATAAATTTAACTTTTGTAATAATATTTTTAATTAACACATTTTAGCTGAAAAATTTTTCTTATTTTTTTACTTACTTTTATTTATGTAATATTTTCTTCTTTAAATTTTATTTTTATATTTTTCTCTTCTTACATTTATTTTACATATAATTTTAAATATAAATTACAAAAATATTTATATATTAATTCTATCTATATTATATTGATTTTTATTAGTTTTTATTTATTTAAACACTTC
Source organism: uncultured Clostridia bacterium (assembly GCA_947625985.1). The sequence continues at coordinate 20,242 of CANQQF010000063.1, forward strand.
CTTTAAGACATTATATTTTTTATTTATTTAACTTTTTATCTTTTTTTCTAAATATTTTTGTCTTTTATAAAAGATTCTTTATCTTCATTTTTATAAGTCTTTATTTTATAATTGTTATTATTTTCTTTGTTATGTTAATAATTGTTTTTAAAATCATTTTTCTTCTGTTTCTTTATTCAACTGGTATTCTTTTGAGTTTTTCTTTTACGCGTAAGTTCTAATTGTTTTGTCCTCCTTTAGTTTTAATCTTTTTTTTGTTTGATTTTTTTCATTTTGTACTTTTTGTATGTTTTTCTTGTTAACTACTTTTTATTTTAATCTTTTTCTTATTTTTTTCTACTTCGAATCCATATTTTATACTTTTTTTATGTTTTTCTTTTGTAAAATTTTTATTAAGTTAATTTAAAAATTTTCATTCTTTTATTATTTATTTGGGTTCTTATAAAATAATATAATACTTTTTTTTCAGACTTTATTATTTCTTTTTTATATTAATAATTCTTTTTTTTATTTTATTTAATTAATTTTAAATTTTTATAAAAATTTTTTGGTACATTTATTTTGCATATTATTTTTAATATAAATAAAATATAGGAATATTTATATTTTATATTAAATTAATTTTTATTAGTTAATTATTTATTTAAACATCTATTTTAGAATATTATATTTTGAATATTATATTTTCATTTTTGTATTATCAATAATTTTTATTTTGATTCTTTTTTATAAATTTTATCAACATTTATTTATATAATTTAGTTTTTTTATAAAATACATTCATTATTGTTTTATTTTAAATATTTTATTTATATATATTAACCAATTATGTTTTTTACTTTTATAATATTAATATCTTTTTGCTTTTTCTATAAATCTTTTACTAATTTTTTATGTCCTTTTTAATTTTATGTTTTTATTTTTGAATTATGTAAAATATTCTTTTGATTATTCTTTTGATTATCTGAATTTCAACTTTTTATTATATAGTTTCTTTTTTCTTTAATGCGTAAGCTCATATTAAAAGATTAAAACTTTAATCTCTTATAACTGTATCTTATTTTTTTATTTTTTATTACGACTATCTTTAATATTGGTAAACACTTTTTTTATATTAAATTATAGTAACAAACTTCTATTTTTTACGAACAAGTTTTTAGTGTTTTTTATGTGTTCTATTTGTAATTTTTTATTTTATATTTTTTATCATTTCATTAATTTACATTTTAATTTAATACTTTTTTTAAAATATTTTTTATATTATTTTTTACTTTTTTATTTAATATAATTTTAATCTTTTTAAATTCATTGTTTATTAAGTAATCATATTTATAATTATTATCTATTTCTCCAATTATTTCTATTTCATTAAATATTTTCTTTATTATATTTTTATCTATAGATTCTTTATTTTTATTATTTATTAATAAATATATTTTTTCTTTTTTTATTTTTAACTCTTTTATATAGTAATTTAAAATTATTTTACATTTCTTTAATCCAATTAAATTTGGCTCCAGAAGTATAATATTTTTATCAGAATAATCTAATAATCTTTTTTGATTTTCCCTTTCTACTTTATTACCTAAATCAATAATAACATTTTCATAATTATTTTTATTAAAAATATTTTTAACTTTTAAAATTTTGTTTGTTGAAATAAACTTTATTTTTTTATCTAATTTTTGAATATCACTTCTATTTTCTATATTAAATATAGTTGATATATCTTGATTTAAATTTGAATTAAATTCAATTAATAAATTATTTGAACTAAAAATTAACTTTGAAAAAACTATTGATGTCACACTTTTACCGACACCTTCTGTTCCTGAGATACTAATTATATTATTATTATTGATTTTATTATTTTCCTTTAAATTACTTGTGTTAGAGTTAATTATTGAAATTAATTTTTTTAATTTAATTTTGTTTGTTTCATATAACTCTATTTTTTTGAATCTATTTATTTCTTTTATTAATTTGTCTTTATTTGATGTAATTATTATTATTTCTATATTTCTGACTTTTTCTTTTATTTTTCTAATTAATTCATTTATCTCTATATCTCCATCTATATCTTCATCTATAATTGCCAAATCAACCTTTTTATTTTTTTCAAGTTGTTCTATAATACCTTCTTTATACGAAATATCTTTACTTATTATTTTTAAGTTACTTTCTTTTTGTAAAGCTTTATTTATTTCTGCATTATCAAGAGCTGTTATTATACTTTTCATCTACTTTCTTCCCTTCAATAATATTCCTTTCTTCTTTAGAACTTTCTATTTTTACTAAAATATGATCATTTCCCACAAATGTAAGAGCCTCCCCTCTTTTTAAAGATTTTATTTCTACTTTTTCTTTTTCTGATAAATTTGTAAATTCACTCAATATTTTTATATTTTCTTCTTCTAATGAAAAAAATGTTTTTATACTTGAGTTATTTAAAATACTCTTTCCATATGTACCATTATCCAAACTAAAAATATCTGAAATGTCTTGTGTTATTGCAATACTACTTCCTCCATATTTTCTAATGGTTTTAAATATTTTATAAATAAAACTTGCAACTTCTTTGTTAGAAGTAACACCAATTAGTCTCCATATTTCATCCAAATAAATTGCTTTTTTATCCTCACGATTTTCTTTAATTTTATCCCAAAAAATATCAGTAAATAAGTACATTCCATATTTTAAGTTATCCTCGCCTAAATCATAAACATCTGCAACAATTAAATCATTATTTAATTTTACATTAGAATAATTATTAAAAAATTTTAATGAACCTTTAACAAATGGTAATAATTTAATTTGAAATTTTTTTGTTTTTTTATCTTTTCCAAAAACATTATATAAGTCCTCTAAAATTGGCATTTCATCCTCTTTTTTAAAACCTTCCAAATTATATAAGCTATTATCGTCAAAAGTAATTCCTTTTTCTTCATATGTTTTAATTAGTTTTTCTTCAACCATAGCTTTTTCTTCTTCATCTAATTCACCAAAAATTAAATTAAAAAATCCAATCAATCTGCTTATTTTTGTTGCCAAATAACCATTTTCTCCATCTTCAATACTTTCTTCTCTTATTTCCAAAACATTAATATATGTACTAGAAGTTGGACCAATTTTAATTTCAGTTCCACCTAAAATTTTGCATAAATTATTATATTCTCTATCTGGATCAATAATATATTGCTTGATTCCAATCAACTTATATCGAAGAATTAATAACTTACTATAAAAAGATTTTCCCGCACCGCTAGTCCCAAAAATACATATATTTGCATTTTTATATTTATTATTATTGTATCTATCAATAAAAACTAAAGAATTATTATAAATATTTGTACCTATAAAAATTCCTTCCTCATCAAAAATACTTGAGGAAATAAATGGATATGTAGCAAGTAGACCTGATGTCAGAATATTTCTTCTAGCTACACTTTTTATTTCTTTAGGATTTTCCATAAAAGGTAATGTTGATATATATAATTCCTCTTGTCTAAAATTTGCTCTTCTCGTTTGCATACCTTTACTTTGAGTAATTCCCTCTATTTTATTTAAATAATATTCTAACTTTTTTTCATCTTCGGAAAATACATTTATATAAATAAATAAATTATAAATATCTTCATTATTAATTTGTATTTCTTTTCTAATATATTTAGCATCATTATATGTAAAGGCTGCAATATCTATATCTTGCCTATTTTGATTGTTTTCTTTTAGTTCAACTCCAACATTTCCAATATGATAAGTTAATTCTTTAACAGTTTTATAAGGATCTAGCCTCTCATAAAAAACAGAAATATTCATATTAATATCTGTTTCAATTAAAGTTTTTAATAATAAATCAGTTTGTTCCCTATAATAATTAACAACAATTAAACCTGCATAAAATAAATCATCAATTTCAAAATATCTAGGATTTTTTAAATTAATATAACTAGGTGCTACTCTATCAATATCAGAAAAAAAGCCTTCTTCTATTTTTAATCTATTTTTTTCAATTTTATTTTTTTTTATAATTTTACCTCCTTAATAAAAATATTTTTATTTATTTAAATATTTTCTTGTATTAAGAAAAGAATCAACAATATCAATAATTTCCTCCTTTTCACAAACGTCAGTCACTGAATTGCCACACCTTGCAAGGCATTCTTTTATTTTAAAATATTTTTCTTTTAAATCTGCTTTAATAATTTCTATAGAATTATTAGCATTTTCAATTTTTTTTAAGTTATCGGAAATAATAAGATAAAAAATTTTTGAAGAATTTCTTTTAGACGAATTAATTTCTTTAATATAATTAATATACTTTTTCCCTAAGTTTCTAATATTTTTATTTTCTTTTTTTTGAATATTTTTTTCGATTTGTTTAATATGATTACTTAAATCTTGTTTATTACTCTGAATAATTATTTGAATATTAAAATTACAAGTTTTTAAAAAAATTTTATAAGAATTTAAAATAGAACTTTTTTCTAAATCTGACTTTAAATTATAATTAATAGGATCAACTTTTAAAATTTTTATAATATCATCATTTTTTAATTTAATAAAACCATCATCATGAAAACTTTCAATAGGAATCCATTGTTGTACTGTTTTATCTTTTATATTTTATCTCCTCCTTACTTGTTCTATATTTATTATTTTACATTATGTAACTTAGTTTGTCAATCACTTTTCATCGTGCGGTTTCGCGGTTTTTCGACATTTATAAAAAATATAAATAAAAAATTTTAAATTTTTTGAATATTATTTAAAAAAAAACATATAATAACTATGTAAGGTTAATAATAGTTAATCAAAGAGTATTAGCAGGTCTTTTAGGCTTGTTGGTATTTGAGCAAATATATCTTGTGGTGCTTCTTGAAGTATTATAAGGTGTAGGCGATAAGAATTTATATGGTGTATGTAAGCTGTATTTTAATCTTGTAGTATATGGTTAAATTATATGATATAGGTTCGAGATAAGATTATTTTTATATCTAAATATTAAGTGGTTGTTAGTAGTCCCTCTGGGATAAATATGGTTACTTTTGGTGTACTAATGGTCGAATGACTGATGAATATAGTTGGTATAGGGCTTATTTATACAGCAATGTATATTAGGTTCGAACATTAGGTATATTTGTCTGAGTTATGATTATTATTAGCTTTATAAGTAAAGGTAGATAGCTTACAATTAGCTATCTACCTTTAAATTTTATTAAATATCTAAGTTTCTAACATATTTAGCATTAGACTGAATAAACTCTCTTCTAGGTTCAACCTCATCTCCCATAAGAATAGTAAAAATCTCATCAGCCTTAATAGCATCTTCCATAGTTACCTTAACTAAAATTCTATTTTCTGGATTCATAGTTGTTTCCCATAATTGTTCAGGATTCATTTCACCTAAACCTTTATATCTTTGAATAGAAACAGAGTCTCTGCTAATTCCCTTTTCTTGAAGCTCCACAAAAGCCTTATCTAAATCATCATCAGTATAACAATAGCGATCTGCCATTCCCTTCTTAGATAATTTATAAAGAGGTGGTTGAGCTAAGAAAACATTACCATTTTCAATTAAAGGTCTCATATAACGGAAGAAAAAAGTCAATAATAAAGTTCTAATATGAGATCCGTCAACATCGGCATCAGCCATAATAATAACTTTTCCATAACGAATTTTAGTAATATCAAAATCTGCTCCAATTCCTGCACCAACAGCAAGAATAACAGGTTGTAACTTATCATTATTATAAATCTTGTCAGCTCTAGATTTCTCAACATTTAGCATTTTACCCCAAAGAGGCAAAATAGCTTGAAATCTTCTATCTCTACCTTGCTTAGCACTACCTCCTGCAGAATCTCCCTCAACAATATAAACTTCACATTCTTCAGCTTTCTTACTACTACAATCAGCAAGTTTACCAGGAAGAGTTGATGTTTCCAATGCATTTTTTCTTCTAACTAACTCTCTAGCTTTTCTAGCTGCTACTCTAGCTCTAGAAGCACTAATACATTTTTCCAAAATATTTTTAGCAACAGCTGGATTTTCTTCTAAGAAAGTTGATAAAGCCTCATTCATAGTACTTTGGACAGCTCCTGTAACCTCACTATTACCAAGCTTAGTCTTAGTTTGCCCTTCAAATTGTGGCTCCATAACTTTAACAGAAACAATAGCTGTAATACCTTCCCTTATATCTTCACCAAGTAAATTATTATCTTTTTCTTTAAGAATATTATGAGCTCTTGCATAATCATTAAAAACCTTAGTCAAAGATCTTTTAAATCCTTCCAAATGAGTTCCACCTTCAACAGTATTAATATTATTAACAAAACTATAAATATTTTCAGCATAACTTGTAGTATATTGAATAGCTATTTCAACAGGAACTTCACCATTTCTTTCGATATAAATAGGCTTTTTATTAATAGTTTCCTTATTCTTATTTAAAAATTCAACAAAAGAATTCAATCCTCCTTCAAAGTGAAATTCAGATTTTTTAATATTTTCTTCATCTCTTTTATCTTCAATAGTAATTCTTAATCCTTTAGTTAAGAAAGCCATTTCTCTAAATCTTTCTTCTAAAACTTCAAATTCATAATCTAAACTCTCAAAAATAGTATCATCAGCTAAAAATCTAACTAACGTTCCTGTTTTATCAGAATCACCTATTTTAGTTAAAGTCTTAACAGTTTTACCCTTTTCAAAATAAATTTGATAAATACCTCCGTCCTTTTGAATAGTAACCTCAGTCCAATTAGATAAAGCATTAACAACTGAAGCACCAACTCCATGAAGACCTCCTGAAACTTTATAAGCGCTATCACCACCAAACTTTCCTCCAGCGTGAAGAACTGTATAAACAGTTTCGGCTGTTGAAAGACCTGTTTTAGGATGAGTTTCAATAGGAATACCTCTACCATTATCTTGAACACTAATTATATTACCCGGTTCAATAATAACATTGATTTCTGTACAAAATCCAGCTAAAGCTTCATCAACTCCATTATCTACAATCTCATAAACTAAATGATGAAGACCTCTAACAGAAGTACTACCAATATACATACCTGGTCTTTTTCTAACTGCTTCAAGACCTTCCAATACTTGAATTTGATCTGCACCATACTCGTGCTCATATTTTTCCATCGTGTTTCCTCCTTAAAATATAAGAATATAATTTATATGTTATCAAAATAAATTCTTAAAATATAAATAATAAAATCATAAAATTTTACCATCGTTTACATTATATATAAAAAATTCTTTTTTTTCAATATCTAATTTATCAGTACAAGTAATAATTACCTGAATATCATCAATTTTTTCTAAAAAATTATGAATTCTATTCTCATCTAGTTCAGACATAAAATCATCTAAAAGCAAAATAGGATACTCATCAATTTCAGCTTTAACAACAGCAAGCTCAGCTAACTTCAAAGAAAGAACAGCAGTTCTATGTTGTCCTTGAGATCCATAAATATTAACCTGCTTACCATTAATATAAATCACAAAATCATCCCTATGAATCCCCTTAGTAGTATACCCTTTAAAAATATCTAATCTTCTTCTTTCTTTTAATTTATTTTTAAAACTATCTAAATCTTCACATTCAGACAAATACTCAATACTAATCTCTTCCCTATTATTAGTAATCTCCTTATGCGTATTTTTTAGATGTTTGGAAATCTTCTGAATAAATTCCTTCCTATATAAATAAACCTTATTAGCAAAATCAGCTAACTTCTCATCCCAAATATCTAAAAGCTCTTCACTCTTCCCCTCATCCTTAATCTGTCTTAAATAAACATTTCTTTGTTCCAAAGTTTTTAAATAATTATTCAATAAAAAAATATAATTTGGTTTTAATTGTCCAATCATCATATCTAAAAACTTTCTTCTATTCTGAGGACCACCTTTTAAAATATTAATATCATCAGGGGTAAAAATAACAATATTAATATTACTAATTAATTCACTCAACTTTTTAATTTTAATTCCATTTAAAAAAATGCTCTTTTTATTTTCTAAAATAATTTTAACCTTTCCATCCCTATCTTCTTTTTGATAATTAACTTCAACCAAAGCATTTTCAGACCCTAATTTAATCATTTCTTTATCTCTATTAGTCCTAAAAGATTTTCCCATTGCACACAAATAAATTGCTTCAATAATATTAGTTTTACCTTGAGCATTTTCACCATAAAAAATATTAATACCTTTTTTTAAATTAATTTCTTCACAATTATAATTTCTAAAATTATTAATTTTTAATTTTTCAACCCACATAAATTTGACTCCAATTTTTTGAATTAAATTTTAATATCAACAAGCAAATAAAATTTCGTATAATATTTACATAACTTTTTTGTAGAAAATAAAATACATTTTTCTTCCATTTCCTATTTTAATCTAATTTATACTATTTTTTTCTATTTTATTTAGAATTTCAAATTTAAAAGTATATATTTTCTCTTAAAATCTTTTTTTATCTTTTTTATACTAATTTATTCTATTTTTTTTAAAATTATTAAACTTAAAACTTTTTTTCCACAAACAATGTACAAAAAGTGGAAAAAATTTTTCAAATTTTCCTTAATAAAAATAAATAAAAAAATTAAATTAAAGACGGATTTTTTCACTCCGTCTTTAAAAAATATTTACAAAAAATATTAATCTTCTTTTAATCTAATTGGCAAAATCATATAAACATAATTATCATTTTCAATAGACTTAATCAAACAAGGTGAAATATTTGAACCAAATTGAATATAAACTTCATCATCATCAATTGCTTTTAAACTATCCAAAAAATATTTAGGATTAAAACCAACTTCCAAACCTTTTCCTTCTGTAGAAACAAAAAGCTCTTCTTTTGCATCACCTGTTTGATTAGTACAAGAAATCAAAACATTTCCAACCCCAACATTAACTTTAACAGGATACTTCTTCTCTTTCTCAATAGATGAAGAAGAAATCAAACTTATTCTTTCAAAACTATTTTGAATCTTACTTTTATCAACTTTAATTCTAGTATCCCACTTTTCTGGAATAACATTATTATAATTTAAAAATTCGCCATCAATAATTCTAGTAACAACTTTGCACCTATCCATTTGGAACAAAGCTTGATTCTTTGCAACACCAATTTTAACAGGTTCAAAAGAATCATCTAAAATTTTATTAACTTCATTTAAAGTTTTACCTGGAATAACAGCACTAAAATCATTAGTATTTTTCTCTAAATATTTTCTTCTTAAAGCTAATCTAAATCCATCAATAGAAACAATATTTAATTGATTGTTCTTAACCTCAAACAAACTACCAGTAAAAATAGGTCTAGTTTCTTCATTGCTTACAGCAAAAATAGTTTTTCTAATCATATTTTTCAAAACATTTTGTTCAAGTTCTATAGAATTTTCAACCTCAATCTTAGGTAATTCTGGAAATTCATCAGGATTCATAGTAGCTAGTTTATATAAAGAGCCTTCACATTCAATTACTAAAAGATTTTGTTCATTTAAAGTAATTTTAATTTCAGTATTAGGTAACTTTCTAATAATTTCACTAAACATGAAAGCATTAACAACTGTACTTCCCTGTTCTTCAACTTCACTATCAATAATATATTCAATACCAATTTCTAAATCATAAGTAGTTAATTTAATTTGTTTATCATTTGTTTGAATTAAAATTCCTTCTAAGATAGGCATTGTAGTTTTAGAAGCAACACCTTTAGTAACGGAATTAATAGCTTTAAGTATAGTATCTTTATAACAAATAATCTTCATCGCTCTATCTCCTTTATAATATATATAATATTTTTAGTAGTAATAGTATTAGGTATTGTGGAAATTGTGGAAAACCTTGTTGAAAGTTGTAATCCCTAATAAAATTACTGTTAATAACATAGTGGATAAATATAAAAATAATCAACAATTAAAAATAAAAAATGTTAATAAATGATTTGTTCACACTTTTTTAACAACTTTTTCACAACAAACTGTGGATATTAAATGTATTGCTTCCGTAAGAACAAATTGAATATTACAAATCGAACATTCATTCAAACAAACAATAATTTCAAAAAATCGACACAATTATTTTTATACTTAAGATTTATCTTTAGTAATTATATTTTTAACACTTTCCACAATTAACTTAGTATTAGTTTTTTCTTTTATCTCCTTTTCAATCTTTTTATAAGCATGCATAACAGTTGAATGATCACGATTCCCAAATTCCTCCCCTATCTTAGGAAAAGACATATTAGCAACAGATCTGCAAAGATACATAGCAATTTGTCTTGGAAAAGCAATATCATTAGAACGTCTATCACTAGATAATGCATCTTTATCAACATTAAAATATTTAGAAACAGTTTCTTTAATGTAATCAGAAGAAATAACTTTTTCATTAGCAACTTTAAACTCATTAATAATTTTTTCAGACAATTCAATAGTAATTGGACTATGAGTTAAAGAAGCTCGTGCAACAATTTTATTGAAAACGCCTTCTAACTCCCTAATATTAGAATCTATAGAATTAGCAATATTAGAAAGAATAATATCTTCAATAACAATATTCTCATCTTGAGCTTTTTTGCGAAGAATTGCAAAACGAGTTTCATAATCTGGACAAGAAATATCAGCAAGCAATCCCCATTCAAAACGAGACTTAAGCCTATCTTCTAATAAAGGAATATCTCTTGGAGGTTTATCACTAGAAAGAATAATTTGCTTTCCGTCTTCATGTAAAGAATTAAAAGTATGGAAAAATTCCTCTTGAACTCTTTCTTTTCCAGCAATAAACTGAATATCATCAATTAACAAAACATCAATATTACGGTATTTATTGCGAAATATTTCATTCTTACCATCTTTAATAGCATTAATCAATTGGTTAGTAAATTTCTCAGAAGTAACATATAAAACATTAAAAGATTTATGTTCATCAATAATTTTATTACCAATAGCATGCATTAAATGGGTTTTACCAAGACCTACTCCCCCATACAAAAACAAAGGATTATAAGCTTGAGCAGGTTTTTCACTAACAGCTAAAGAAGCCGCATGAGCAAAACGGTTATTATCACCTACAACAAAAGTCTCAAAGGTATACTTTGAATTTAAAGTTGACCTATTTTCTTTAAGTTCAGAATCTGAAACATTAGGATTTTTATCAGACAATTCCTCTTCTACCCCATTTTCAAGTTCATCAGAATTAGAAGTATCAACAACAGAAAAGTTCCATTCTTTATTTGTAATAAACTTTAAAGTGTTTAAAATTAAATCAGAATAGCGATTTTCAATAAAATCCTTTTGAAATTCAGAAGTTACAGTGAAAACAATATGATTTCCATTAATACTGTGGATATTCAAAGGTTTAATCCAAGTTTCATAAGCAATTGTACTAACTTCATTTTTCAATTCATCTTTAGCTCTATTTAAAAGCTCTTCTTTGTTAATTTCCATTTTAAAATCCTTCCAAAAAACAATTATCCACAAAATTATCCACAACTGTTAATAAGTTTTGTAATAATCTTGTAATATTCTTATATAGTACATTAAAAAAATCTAAGAATAATCATACTTATAAGACTTCTCATATAATATCAAAAAAAACATAAAGAAGTCAAGAAATTGTTGAAAAAATATAAAAAATGTGGATAAACCACCTAAAATCTTTTACATAAGAAAATATTCTGTAAAGTAAAAAGGCTTAAAAAAACGTAAAAAAAGTGTAAAATTTACTTGACAACAATAATAAAAGTAAGGTATAATCGATATACTTGTTAATTTGAAAAAAATAAAAACAATAGGAGGTGTTTAACTTGAAAAGAACATATCAACCAAAAAATAGACAAGAAAAAAGAGAACATGGATTCATGAAAAGAATGAAAACATCAGCAGGAAGAAAAGTATTAAAAGCAAGAAGAGCAAAAGGAAGAAAAAAAATAAGTGCATAGTCATTAAAAAATAGCTACAATAGTTGACCTTCTGAACTGATAAAACTTAAAGTGAATCTAAGAAGGGAAAATAATGAAAAACACAAAAATATTAAAAAAGAATTATGAATTCAAAAATGTTTTAACAAAGGGAAAATACTATTCAGGAAGAAAGATAGAAGCTTTCATTGCAGATAATAATAAAAAAATAAACAAACTAGGATTAGCAATAGGAGTAAAAAGAGGGAAAGCTTGTCAGCGTAACAGAATAAAAAGATTACTAAGAGAAAATTATTATAGCTTCGAACCTAAAATAGAAACAGGAAAAAGCATTGTCTTTCTATCAAAAAAAAGTGAAAATCTACGAGAAATAACTTATGAAGATATAAAAAAAGATATGGGAAATATCTTCAAAAAAGCAAAAATATTGTTAGAAGAAGAATAAGGAAATGAGAAAAATATTAATAAAACTAATAAATTGGTATCAAAAACATATATCCTTATGGCTCACAAGTAAGAATATAAATTGCAAATTTCATCCTTCGTGCTCCGAATACACAAAACAAGCTATAGAAAAATATGGAGCAGGGAAAGGTACAATTCTAGGAATACGGAAGAATTCTTAGATGTAATCCTTTTTCAAAGGGAGGTTATGACCCTTTAAAATAAAAATAAAACATTAAAAACGAGGGAGAGAAGAAGAATGTTTAATTTTTTTGCACAAATATTTGGGTATGTATTAGAATTGCTATATAACTTAGTACATAACTATGGATTCGCAATAATATTATTCACTATATTATTACGAGTAATATTATTACCATTCTCACTAAAACAGCAGAAAACAATGAAAAAAAGTGCGAAAATACAAGAAGAATTGAAAGTAATACAATTCAAATATAAAAATGATCCAGAAAAAATGAATCAAGAAATGATTAGTTTATACAAAGATAATCATATGAACCCAATGAGTGGATGTTTTAGTTCAATTCTACAATTAATACTCATATTATCAGTATTTTACATGGTAAGATCACCACTAACATATATGGAAAAATTACCTGGAGATTCAATAGAAAATTATAAAAATCAACTAGTTGAGGCACAAATAATATCACAAAATCCACCATATCCTGAAATAGATATGATAAGAAATGTAGATACACTAGTTGAAAAAAATGAAAAAGATGAAAACATACAAAAAGTACAAGAACTAAAAAATAATATGAATTTTCTAGGATTAGACCTAAATAAAATACCACAACAAAACATGGGAGATTATACAGTATATATAATACCAATATTATATATAATATCAACATTTATATCAATGAGACTAACAGTCAAAATGCAAGAAGAAATGCAAAACAAAAAACAAGACAAAAACGAAGTTATTGATATAACAGAGAAAAAAGATGGTGAAGAAGAAAAAGAAAAAGAAGAAGATCCAATGGAAGCAATGATGCAAACAAACAAAATGATGTCATGGATGATGCCAATAATATCAGTATCAATAGCTCTTGTAGCGCCATTAGGACTAGCATTATATTGGTTAATAAGTAATATTACAATGATAGTTGAAAGATTAGTTATAAATAAAGTCATAAAAACAGAGGAGGAATAATAAATGGGAAAAGTTATTATTGCCGAAGGAAAAACAACTAATGAAGCAATTAGCAACGGTTTAAAACAACTAAATACAACTAAAGAAAACGTAACAATAAAAGTATTAGAGGAAGAGAAAAGAATGTTCTTCAGCATATTAGACCCAAGAGTTGTAAAGGTTGAAATGACTTTAAAAGATGATATAAAAAAAGAGCAAAAAGATGAAGTAAAAAAAGAAAAAAGAATAATAAAATTAACTGAAGAAGAACAAGAAAGAGCAAAACAAAATGTAACAGAATTTTTAGATGAAATAACACCTAAATTTGAAGGAGAAACAACATATACAATAGAATCATCTGAAGATGGTGTTACAGTAGACATGATGAACCAAAACCTAGGATTCCTTATAGGATATAGGGGAGAAACATTATATGCATTTCAAGACATCTTATCTTCAGTAGCAAGCAAAGGAAACCAAAATAGAGTACGTGTATTATTAGACATAGAGAAATATAAAGATAAAAGAGTAAAAACATTAGAAAACCTAGCAGAAAGAATGGCAAAAATAGTAATACGTACAAGAAGAGAAGTGAAATTAGAACCTATGACACCTTATGAAAGAAAAATAATACACAGCAAACTACAAGAAAATAGCAAAGTAGAAACAAGAAGTGTTGGTGAAGAACCACACAGAAGATTAATAATATCATTAAAAAAATAAATAAGAAAAATCGGAGGTCAAAGATCGGATTTATATTGAGCATATATAAAGGATCTTTGACCTTTTTTTAGGTAAAAAATAAAAGGAGGAAAATAATGAGTACAATTGCGTCAATATCTACAGCTCCACGGAATAGGCGGAATAGGAATAATTAGAATGAGTGGAGAAAATTGTTTCGAAATACTAAATAAAATATTTGAGCCAAAAAACAAACAACCAATAGAAAGAATAAAAGGATACACAATAAAATATGGAAATATCAAAGAAAACAACGAAATAATAGATGAAGTATTAGTGTCATACTTTAAAGCACCTAAAAGCTATACAACAGAAAACATGTGTGAAATAAATTCACATGGTGGAATAGTAATAGTAAGAAAAATACTAGACCTATGCTTAAAAAATGGAGCAGAAATGGCAGAACCAGGCGAGTTCACAAAACGAGCATTCTTAAATGGAAGAATAGATTTATTGCAAGCAGAATCAGTAATAGAAATAATAGATGCAAAATCAGAAAAAGAAGCGAAAGCTGGAATAAAGCAATTAGAAGGAAGACTATCACAAGAAATAAAGCAAATAAAACAAGAAATAATGGATGTAATGGTAAACTTAGAAGTATCAATAGATTATCCAGAATATGACGTAGAAGAAGTAACAAAAGAAGAATTAAATAATATGTTAAACAGCATCGAAAAGAAATTAAAAACACTGAAAAAAAGCTTTGATGAAGGAAAATTAATAAAAGAAGGAATAAAAACAGCAATAATAGGAAAGCCCAATGCAGGAAAATCATCACTATTAAATGCTATATTAAAAGAAAATAGAGCAATTGTTACAGAATATGAAGGAACAACAAGAGATACAATCGAAGAATTTATAACAATAAACGGAATACCCTTAAAACTTATAGACACAGCAGGAATAAGAAATGCAAAAGATGAAGTAGAAAAAATAGGAATAGAAAAATCAAGAGAAATAGCACAAAACGCCGATCTAATAATAGCGATATTTGATAGTAATAGTAAATTAACAGAAGAAGATAAAGAAATATTAAATATAATAAAAGACAAAAAATCAATAGTATTATTAAACAAGAGTGATTTAGAACCAATAATAACAGAAGAAAATCCAGAATTTTCAGAAATAAAAAATAAAATAATAAAAATTTCTGCACTTACGGGTGAGGGAATTGAGAGCGTTAAAGAAAAAATAACAAATTTATTTAATTTAAAAGAAATTGAATTAGATAATGAAGTGGTAATAACAAATTTAAGACATAAAAATTTAATAGATAAAGCAATTCAAAATGTGCAAGAAGCAAAAAATACAATGAATGCCCAAATGCCAATAGACATTATATCGATAAATATAAAAAATATTTTAGAAAATTTAAATACAATAACAGGAGAAGAAGTATCAGAAGAAATTATAAATGAAATTTTTGCTAAATTCTGTTTAGGAAAATAATACAAATACAATAAAAATAAACACAAAAATAAAGCACGAGAATCTAAAATAAAAAGAAAAACAAAAATATTAGACAAGTTATATACAAACACAGCTAAAATTAAAATAAAACGATTTTCAAAACAACAGGTGAAACATGCACAAAACTTAATCAGTTAATTAACAAATAACATATAAGGTAATTGTTCTACAAGGAAATAAAATATACAAACAAATAAAAAAGGAGGAAACAAAATGAGCTACTTTGCAGGAGATTATGACATAGCAGTAGTAGGAGCAGGACATGCAGGGTGTGAGGCAGCACTCGCAGCTGCACGTTTAGGAATGAAAACATTAATATTTTCAATAAGTCTTGAAGCAATAGCAAACATGCCATGTAACCCACATATAGGTGGAAGTTCTAAAGGACATCTAGTGAGAGAAATAGATGCACTTGGTGGAGAAATGGGAAAAAACATAGATAAAACAATGATACAAATAAAAATGTTAAATACATCAAAAGGGCCAGCAGTACATTCATTAAGAGCACAAGCAGATAGAAAAAGATATCATATGGAAATGAAACATACACTTGAAAAACAAGAAAATCTTGAAGTAAAACAGGGAGAAATAGTAGATATAAAAGTAGAAAATGGAAAAGTAAAATCAATAGAAACAGATGTAGGAGCGATTTATAATGTAAAAGCAGTAATATTAGCAACAGGAACATATCTAAAAGGAAAAATTTACATAGGAGAATACTCAAAAGAAAGTGGACCAGACGGTGTAGCTGCAGCGAATAAATTATCAGATTGTTTAAAAAAATTAGGAATTGATTTAGTAAGATTCAAAACAGGAACACCAGCGAGAATAAATAGAAGAAGCATTGATTTTAGTAAGATGGAAGTACAAAAAGGAGACGAAAAAATAGAAGCATTTTCATTTGATGATGAAGTAAAAGAATTTGAACAAGTAGATTGTTATTTAACATACACAAATGAAAAGACACATAAAGTAATAAGAGAAAACTTGGACAGATCTCCCTTATATTCAGGAAAAATATTTGGAACAGGACCAAGATATTGTCCATCAATAGAAGATAAAGTAGTAAGATTTAGTGATAAACCTAGACATCAAGCTTTTGTTGAACCAGTAGGGTTAGACACTGAAGAAATGTATATACAAGGAATGAGTTCATCACTTCCAGAAGAAGTACAAATAGCATTATATAAAACAATACCAGGGTTGGAAAATGCAGAATTTACACGTCCAGCATATGCAATAGAATATGACTGCATAAATCCACAGAACTTAAAATTAACACTAGAATATAAAAATATAGATGGATTATTTTTAGCAGGACAAATAAATGGAACGTCTGGATATGAAGAAGCAGCATGTCAAGGCTTGATAGCAGGAATCAATGCAACACAGAAAATAAAAGGAAAAGAACCAATTGTTCTAGATAGAACACAAGGATATATTGGAGTATTAATAGACGATATAGCAACAAAAGGAACAAATGAACCATATAGAATGATGACATCAAGAGCAGAATATAGATTATTATTAAGGCAAGATAATGCTGATCTTCGTTTAACAGAAATAGGGCATGATGTAGGACTTATTTCTGATGAAAGGTATGCTCGTTTTTTAAAGAAAAAAGAGAATATTGAAAGAGAAATAGCAAGATTAAAAACAACAGTAGTAAAGCCTTCAGATAAAGTAAACAAATTATTGGAAACTAAAGGAACAACACCACTTTCAACTGGAAGCAAATTAGCAGAATTATTAAAAAGAACAGAAATAAAATATGAAGATTTAGCAATTATCGACGAAAATCGACCAGAACTTACAAAACAGGAGAAAGAAGAAGTTGAAATTCAAATTAAATATGAAGGCTATATAAAAATGCAAGAAGCACAAGTAGAAAAGTTTGAGAAATTAGAAAAGAAGTTATTACCTGAAGACATGGAATACGAAAATATAAAAGGACTAAGTTTAGAAGCAAGACAAAAATTAGATAAATTCAAACCAAGATCAATAGGACAGGCTTCAAGAATATCAGGAGTTTCTCCTGCAGATATATCAGTACTATTAATAACATTACAAGGAAAAGGATAATCCTTATAACCATATAAGAAAGGAGATAATGCAAGTAAAGGCATTAATCAGATAAATGGAAAAAAAAGAATTTTCAGAGCTACTAAAAAATGGAATGAAGAAATTAGAAATAGAAATAACAGAAAAACAAATAGAACAGTTTTATTTATATATGAAATTATTATTAGAATGGAATGAAAAAATAAATCTAACTGCAATAGTGGAACCAAAAGAAGTAATACAAAAGCATTTTATAGATTCTGCAACTATAATTAAACATTTAACAAAAGCAAAAAAAATAATAGATATAGGAACAGGTGCAGGATTTCCAGGAATACCAGTAAAAATAATAAAACCAGAAATAGAAGTAGTTTTATTAGATAGTCTTAATAAAAGAATAATGTTCCTTGAAGAACTAATTTTAAAGCTTGAACTTAAAAACATAAAATCAATACATTCAAGAGCAGAAGAAGCAGGAAAAAATAAAGATTATAGAGAAAAATTTGATGTGGTAGTATCAAGGGCTGTAGCAAATATGAGTACACTTTCAGAATATACAATACCTTTCATAAAAATAGGAGGAAAAGGAATATATTTGAAAGGTTCAGAAATAGACGAAGAGCTAGAACAAAGCAAGAAAGCGATAAATGTTCTAGGTGGAAAAATTGAAAAAATAGAAAATTTTACTTTACCTGATAGCGATATAAAAAGAAATAATGTAATTATCCGCAAAACAAGAACAACAGGTGGAAAGTACCCAAGGAAGCCTGGTATAGCAAAAAAAGAGCCAATAAAATAAAAAATAAGAGTTTCAAAGCACAAAATAGCATGAAACTCTTATTTTTCTATATGAAAATAATAAAATTTCTCTCAATTTATTGACAGAAGAAAAAACTTTTTATATCATATATAGAGCAAATAAAAGATTAAGTACTAGAAAATTAATAAACACGAAAGAATGGAGGCAGGAAAGTGGGGAAAGTAATATCAGTAGCAAACCAAAAAGGTGGAGTTGGAAAAACAACAACAACTGTCAATTTAGCTACAATACTAGCGAAAAAAGGTAAAAAAGTTCTATTAATAGATGCAGATCCTCAAGGAAATGCAACAAGTGGGCTAGGTGTAGACAAAGAAGTATATTTATCACTATATAATGTATTAATAGATGAAACAAAAATAGAAGAAACATTCCAAAAAGCTCCAATAAAAAACTTAACAGTATGTCCTTCAAACATGGATCTTGCAGGAGCAGAAGTTGAGCTAGTTTCAATGATTTCTAGAGAGCAAAGACTAAAAGAAAAGCTTGTAGAAATAAAAGATTATTTTCAATACATATTAATAGATTGCCCGCCATCACTGGGTTTAGTAACACTAAATGCATTTACAGCGTCAGATAGTGTATTAATACCGGTACAGTGTGAATATTTTGCATTAGAAGGATTAGGACAACTTCTAAATACAATAGAATTAGTAAAAAAACACTTAAACAGCAGTCTTACAATAGAAGGTGCTCTACTAACAATGTATGATATGAGAACAAATTTATCAAACCAAGTAGTAAAAGAAGTAAAAAAATATTTTGGCGATAAAGTATATAACAATGTAATACCAAGAAATGTAAGACTTAGTGAAGCTCCAAGTTATGGATTACCAATAACAGAATATGATCCAAAATCAAAAGGAGCAAAAAGCTATATGAAATTTGCAAAAGAATTCTTACAAAAGAATGAACAATAAAAAATCCATAAAAAGGAGGTAGAAAAATGCAGAAAAAAACAGGTTTAGGAAGAGGATTAGATGCATTATTTAGTTCAAGTCCATTAGAAGAGAAATTACAAGAAAATGAAACAATTAAAAATCTAAAAATTACAGAAATAGAGCCAAACAGAAAACAACCAAGAAAAGTATTTGAACAAGAATCACTAGAAGAATTAGCAGAATCAATAAAAGAATTTGGATTAATACAACCAATCGTAGTAACACAAAAAGGAGACTACTATTCAATAGTAGCAGGAGAGAGAAGATGGAGAGCATGTAAAATAGCAGGTTTAACAGAAGTTCCTTCAATAGTACGTGAAGATGATGATAAAACGAATTCACAAATTTCATTAATAGAAAACATCCAAAGAGAAGACTTAAATCCATATGAAAAAGCACTTGGGTTAAGATATTTAATGGATAACTATGGTTTCAACCAAGAACAATTAGCAAAAAAACTTGGAAAAGGAAGAAGTACAATAGCAAATCAAGTTAGAATATTAAATTTAGAGCCACGTGTATTAGAATTAGCGAAAGAAGGAAAACTATCAGAAGGACACTGCAAAGTACTATTATCAATATCAGACCCAGAAAAGCAATATAGAACTGCAGTACAGATGATAGAAAGAAACGGAACAGTAAAACAGCTTACAAAAAAAGTAGCAGTAAAAACAACAAAAGAAGAAGATGAAAGAAACCATATATTATATAAAAACATAGAAGATACATTTCAAGGATTCTTTGGGTCAAAAGTAAGATTGAGTCCAGGAAAAAGAAAAGGGAAAATAGTAATAGAATATAACTCAAACGATGATTTAGAAAGGATTTTGGGGTTGATAAAATGAGTATATTAGAAATTTTAAAAAGTGACAATGTAATACTAACAATGTCAGTGCTATTACTGATAATGCTAATAATGGTAATATATTTAACAGTAAAAATGTTAAAAATAAATAAAAGATATGAAAAATTTATAAAAAAACTAGGAAATAGTGACAACGTAGAAAAAGATTTAAAAAAATATATGGAAAGAGTAGAAAGAATAGAAAAACAAAACTCAGAATTAGTAAAAGCGTGTGACATACTAGACGATAATCTAAAAATATGTATTCAAAAAACAGGAATGGTTAGATATAATGCATTTCGTGATACAGGAAGTGAACTAAGCTTTGCATTAGCATTGCTAAATAGAGAAAATGATGGAGTAGTATTAAATGGAATTTACTCAAGAGAAATGTCAAATATATATGCAAAGCCTGTAAAAAATGGAATGGCTCTATTTAAAGTCTCAGATGAAGAAGAAAGAGCTATACAAAAAGCTGTAGAAAGTAAATAAATCAAAGTTATAGAAATCTTATATATAAATATGTTGATATAGATTTTGGAACATCTTAAATTTGATTCTACTTTGATTACTATGTAATAAGAACTCGTAGATATTTTAACTACGAGTTCTTGTTTATAAAAATAGATAATAAAAGGAAATTTGTAATATACAAAAAATATAAAAATCCTATTGACAAATCAAGCTAGAAATGTTAATATAAGTATTGTCTGCAAGACACCAAACAAACAATGGAGAGGTGGTCGAGTGGTTTAAGGCACCAGTCTTGAAAATTGGCGTGCGTTCATAGCGTACCGTGGGTTCGAATCCCACCCTCTCCGCCAAATAATTATATAAATATAAGCTCATATAAATATGAGATTTTTTTAAATAATTTTATCAAAATGGAGTAGTACCCAAGTTGGTGAAGGGGACAGTTTGCTAAACTGTTAGGTCGAGCAATCGGCGCGGAGGTTCGAGCCCTCTCTACTCCGCCAAAAGCACTAGATTTAAAACTAGTGCTTTTTTTTTATAAAAAAGGATATAAAAAATAAAATGGAAAAATTAAAATTCAAAAAATAGAACTATTAGAAAAAATATTACAATCAAAACTATAAAAAATGAGATAATAAAATTAAAATAATTATAAAAAAATAGCAAAAAAATGATAGTTAACAAATAAAAACCTAAAATAATAAAAAACGAAATAAAAAAATTTAAAATCAGAAAAAAAACAATCAAATACAAATCAGAAAAACTTACGCATAAAAGAAAAAGACAGAAATCTAAAAAATAAAAAAGAAGAAAAAGAAAGTAGAATTTAAAAAGTAAATATTGACATAAAAGCAAAAATAAAAATGAATATAAAAATAAAACTAAAAATATAATGAAAAATTATATAAAAATAAAACAAAAAAATCTTTAATTACAAATGATAAATATTATAGATAAAACAAAACAAAATTTAAGAAATAAAAAAATGATAGAAAAAAAATAAATAAAAGTATAAAAGATAAAAAATAATAAATAAAAAATAATGAAAAAATAAAAATAAAAAATAAAATAAAAAAAAGAAATAAAAAATATGCAAATTATTAAATTAAAAATTATAAAAAATTTATTATAATTAAAATCTTAAATAAAAGATGAAAAAAAATTAGAAACAAAAAATTTCACAAAAAGAAAAACTTTTGACTATATTAATAAAAAAAATTTACAAAAATAAAACATAAAAAAAGTAGAGAATTTAATTTCAACAAATATTAATAAAAAGAAAAAAAGAAATAAACAAAGAGTTAACAAAAAGAGGAAAATTAAAAAGAGAAAATATTCTAAACAGAAAAGAAATATAAAAAAAACGTAAAAAATTATAAATAGAAACCTACGCACACAAAAGAAATTAGAAAAAAACTAGACAAAAAAAGAAAACAGTTTAAAACATTAAAAAAAATAATTATTAACATAAATAATTAAATAATAATAGTCTAAAATAAAAAAATTAAAAAATCTAAAAAAAAGACATAAAAAACTAAGATAAAAAATGTCTTATAAAAAACAAATTGGAACGTAAAAACAAATAAAAAGAAAAAGGCAAAAGAATAAAATTTACAACAAGAAAATGGTACATGAATAAAATTAAATAGAAAAATATTTTAATATTAAATAAAATAAAAAATAAATATGTAAAACAATAAAAATTACAAATAATAAAATATATAAAAAGATTTAATTAATTCAATAAAAATAAAATAAGAAAATTAAATATAAAAAACGAAATAAGAAAATTAAAGAAAATAAATATAAAGATAAAATATATTATAAAAACAAAATAAATTTTCGAAACGAGAAGATAAAAAATAAAAAAACAGTTAAAGCTATCTGATAAAAAATTACAAAAGAAAAATCTAAAAAAGAAAAAGAAAAAGACCTTAAAAATGAAAAATTAAGAAAAAAACTAAAACAAAAATAAAGTTGACATACAAAAATATATAAAAGGTACAAAATGAAAAATATCAAATAAAAAAAGTAAAGAAACATCTAAAATTAGCAAATGATAAATTGACTAAAGCCTACGCACAAAAAAGAGAGACAAAAAGATGCTAGTTAAAGAAAGAAGTACAAGAAAAATAATCCAAAGAAATAAGTATTAACATAATAAAGTAAATAACAACAACTATAAAATAAAGACAAGTAATAATAGCCAAAAACAATATAAAAAACAAGCAAAAAAAATCTCTCATAAAAAGCAAAATACTTAAAATAAAAATATAAAACAAATTAACCAAAAATCACATATAAAACAAATAAAAAATCTTTTACAAAATTTCAAATTAAACAGGTAAAATAATAAAAGGCAAAATATTTAAAAGAAAAAAGATAAAATAGATTAATTAAAATAAAAATTAAATATAAAAGAAAAAGAAAATAAATAAAATAATTAAAAAAATGAAAAGTAAAAAAGAAGATAATAAAAAACGATAAAAAATAAATATAATAAAATAAAAGCTGTTATATAAAAATATATAAAAAAATCAAATAATATAAAAATTAAAACTTAATATAAAAATAAAAAAAGAAAAAATAAAGATAAAAGAATATGGTTTAGCAGATAAAAAATTACAATCAAAAAACATAAAAAAATATAAAATCAAACATAAAAAAACAACAAAAAGAAAAGAAAAAAACGAAGTTAACCAAACATATAACTAAACAAGAACAAAAATAAAAAACCATAAAAACAGAAAAGAAAAACATAATAAAAAGACAACAAAGAGAGCTTACGCAAGCAAGAAAAAAACAAAAACACAAAAAAATCAAAAATCCTTATTAAAACAAAATAAGACGAACCTCAGTCAACATAACTCGACAAATAAATACAACTATAAATCAAAAATAAAGCAAATGATCAAGAAAAAATCTACAAAATATAAAAATAAAAAATCTATTTTTAAATAACAAAAATAGGCATAAAAAGAGTACAAGAAAAAATATAAAACAGATAATTTTTTATTATAAAAAAATTATCTCAGACTGTTGACAAAGTATTTTTGTTAACAGTCTTTCTTTTTAATAAAAAATGTAGTAAAATAAACTTGTCC
>CANQQF010000064.1 GCA_947625985.1 uncultured Clostridia bacterium
TAACTTTATCATTTTTTGGTACTTCCTTCAATATTTTTTATTTACTTTATGTGTGACATATCTATTGTAAACTTATATAATAGAGAAGTTTGACAAAAATGAATAAATGGTATAAAATAATTATGTAAACACTTTGCGAAATTCTTGTATTAAAATTTAAGGAGGAATTAAATGTTTTCACTTTTGAATTATCATAGAAACTATAAAGAAATTAGGCTTGAATTTTTATGCGGATGTCAGTTACGGGATAATTTAAGATTTGGAGAAGAAGGTTCTGAGCTTTCTTATAAGTTATATAAAACGTTAATGCCATATAACAGATATACAGATGTTGAATATATAATTTCAACAAATAAGTTTGTACAATTTAAAGACATTAAGATGATTACAGAAGAATTTTCTAATAATATAAAATTTGAAGTTTTTGTTAATACAAAGGGAGAATTATTGATTGGAGATAAAAATCAAACTATAGAAGCTCCTAAAAATGCATATGGGGTTAGATTGTGTGAACGAACAATAAGGGAGAGCATGTACGGAACTAATAGAAATTCGAGTATGTTTTGTAATTATACGAATATTATATATTTCGGAGAAGAAAAATATACTGTAAGTGAAGCAAAAGAAGAATTTCCAATAATAGCAAAAATTATTGATGTTGCTGATAAATGCTATAAAAGATGTGATGGTAAGGAAAATATTTTCGTGAAAACAAAAAGTGGACTTGTATTATTAAAGGATGGAATATATATCCCCAAAATAATACGCTGTTAAAAAGATGATTCCTTCGTAAGAAGGAATCTTTTTCTTGAAAAGCTTGACAAATATTTATCAACCTGATATAATAATAGACGTTACAAGAAGAAGCAAAGCTTCTCACCTTATCCAAATAAGGAAAAAGGTAAGAAAATTAAATAAATTATGTATGTGAAAATATATGTAATATATTGCTTAATTGACTTGTAACAAAAGTCAATTTTTTTTATGGGGGTGTTTTAGATAAAACAAGAATTACCAACAAATAGACAAATACGAGCAAAAGAAGTACAACTAATAAGTGAAATAGGAGAAAAATTAGGAGTGCTTTCATTAAATGAAGCTTTAGAAAAAGCAGAAGATAAAAATTTAGATTTAGTGCTTGTTGCACCAAACTCAGAGCCACCAGTTTGTAAAATAATGAACTATGGAAAGTATAAGTTTGAACAAGCAAAAAAAGAAAAGTTAGCAAAGAAGAAACAAAAAGTACTAGAATTAAAGGAGATTAGAATAACACCTAATATCGAAAAACATGATTTTGATTTTAAAGCAAAGAATATAAGAAAATTTATAACAGATGGAAACAAAGTTAAAATCACAGTTCGTTTTAGAGGTAGAGAAGTAAATAATTCAGAAGCTGGAAAAGTAGTACTTGAAAAATTTATTGAAAACTTAGAAGATATTGCTCAAGTAGAAAAAAAGCCTAAACTAGAAGGTAGAAACATGTTTACAATATTAGCTAAAAAAGCAGATAAATAATCTGTAAAATAAATTCACTTAAAAAACGAAAGGAGAAATTATCATGCCTAAATTAAAAACAAACAAAGCTGCAAGTAAAAGATATGGACTAACAGCTAAAGGAAAAGTAAAAAGAACAACAGCAAATGGTAGACACAGATTGGCAACAAAAACAAAAAGACAAAAATCAGATAGAAAACAAAATTCTTATGCTGATAAATCATGTGAAAACACAATAAAAAAATTATTACCATATGGTAACTAAAATTTGAATTAGTATAGAAGAATAAGGAAGGTGATATAAATGGCAAGAGTAAAAACAGCTAGAACAACTAGAGCAAGACATAAGAAAGTGTTAAAACAAGCAAAAGGATATTATGGAGCAAAGCATTATCGCTTTAGAATGGCTAACCAAGCTGTAATGAAATCTTTAGTATATGCATATATTGGAAGAAAAGATAAAAAAAGTAATTTTAGAAAATTATGGATAACAAGAATAAATGCAGCAGCTAGAATGAATGGTTTAACATATAGTAGACTAATTGCTGGTCTAAAAAAAGCAAATGTTACAATTAATAGAAAGATGTTAGCGGAAATCGCAGTAACAGATGAAAAAGCATTTGCAGAAATAGCAAAAATTGCAAAAAATGCTTAATATAAATATGAAAAATTAAAGAAAGGGATAAAAGATTTGATTATCTCTTTTTTTATGTATTAATTCAGTTAAAACTATTGAAAAGTACATATGTTTTTTGATATAATACAAATGAATATTGGGGTATCGCCAAGTGGTAAGGCAACCGGCTCTGACCCGGTCATGCGTAGGTTCGAATCCTACTACCCCAGCCAAATTTTTATGGGGTGTAAACTTATGATAAAAAATAATCAAGGGGTAACCTTAGTAAGTTTAATAATATTAATAATAATTTTAGCTACAATTCTTGGATTATCAGCATATAATATTAATCAATCAATTGATTCAACAAGAGTAGAAGCATTTACAACAGAATATAAAATTATGCAATCACAAGTGAATTTATTATATGAGAAGATGAAAAACAATGAAGAAGTAACTGTAAACGGAGCTAAATACAAAGGAAGTGGAAATACTGAGGAAGGAATAAAAGGAATACAAGAAATAGGGAATACAATTGAAGGAGAAAACGAGCCACAAGCTACTAAAGTTTTCGATTCTTTATCAATGTCAGAAAATGATAGAAAAGATTATAGGTACTATAGCTTATCATTAATAAAAGATGGATTAGGAATAGAAGGAATAACACAAGATTTTCTAGTAAACATGCAAACTAGAGATATATTAAGCTATAAAGGATTAGAGCATAATGAAAATATATATTACAACTTAAATGGATTGTCAGGAGAATTATATAATGTTAAATATGATGCACATAAAGGTGTACCAACATTCACATCAGATGTTGAAATAGTGACACAAGATAAAGAATGGAGAATAAATATTACAGATATACAATATGATGGTTATATCGATACATGGAAAGCAAAATATAAAACAGAAGAAGAGCAAAATTGGAAAATAAGTGACAGTTTAAAAATATCTGTTGACAAGACAGGGATATATGATGTAAAAGTATTTAATGGAGATATTGAGTCAGAAGCAAAAAAAGTAAATGTAAATGTAAAATATGAAACAGATAAAATAATTGCGTATTTTGATGCTAGAAACAATACAGGTTACGGACATAGTAATACAGCAACTACATGGAAAGATTTAAGTGGAAACAATTTTAATGTTGTATTTTATAATATGAATTTAGCTACAACGACATCTACAAGTGGATGGTTAAAAGATAGTATATTATTTGACGGACAAGATGATTATGCTGCAATACAAAATTTAGATTTTTCACGATATAATGACTTAACGATATGTGCAACATTTAAAGTTTTGGATTATCCAAAATCACCAGCAATATATTCAGCTATAATATGTTTAGCAACTCCTGGAGCTGGAAGATTATATATGGGATATAGCCATTCTGGGGATTTGTTTAGACATAATTTTACTACGCCAGATACATGGTCTAGTGGTGGAAAATTTGTTCTTGGGAAAAAGGAACATTTAATAGGAACATATAAATGCCAAAATGACAATTCAAAAAATACTTTATATGAAAATGGAACAAAATTATTAGAAAACAATACTAAAATGACAACGAAATGGGCTAACTACCCAGTAGAGATTGCAAGATCATGGGGAGGGTTTGATGGAAATTATAGTAATGCATGTATGCAATTATATGATTTAACAATATATAATGGAACCTTAACAGAGCAACAAATAAAGGAACATTCAGATTTAGCAAGAATTACATATGATTTTTAAAGTAATAAATAATTAGGAGGATGAATTATGCAAGAAAGAAATAATCAAAATGAGGAACAAGAGTTAGACATTAATCACTTAATGCAAATTAGAAGGGAAAAATTGCAAGAACTACAAGAGCAAGGAAAAGATCCCTTTGAAATAACTAAATTCAATAGAACTAACACAGCAGGAGAAATAAAATCTAACTATGAAGAATTTGAACAAAAAGATGTAACAGTTGCAGGAAGAATAATAGCTAAAAGAATTATGGGAAAAGCATCATTCTGTACAATTCAAGATTGTGATGAAAAAATTCAAAGTTATGTTAGTATAAATGATTTAGGAGAGGAAGATTATAAAGCATTCAAAACATGGGATATTGGAGATATAATAGGAATTACTGGTTTTGTATTTAAAACAAGAACAGAGGAAATTTCAGTACATGCAAAAGAAGTAAAATTACTTTCAAAATCATTATGCCCATTGCCTGAAAAATTTCATGGATTAAAAGATCCAGATTTAAGATATAGACAACGTTATACAGATTTAATAGTTAATCCAGAGGTTAAAGAAACATTTCTTATGAGAAGCAAAATTATAAGTAGTGTACGTAAAATATTAGAAGAAAAAGGTTATTTAGAAGTAGAAACACCAATATTAAACACAATTTCTGGAGGAGCAACTGCAAGGCCATTTATAACTCATCATAATGCATTAGATATTGATATGTATTTAAGAATAGCATTAGAATTAAATCTAAAAAGACTAATTGTAGGTGGTTTTGACAAAGTCTATGAAATAGGTAGAGTATTTAGAAATGAAGGTATGGACATTAGACATAATCCTGAATTTACAATGTTAGAATTATATGCAGCATATCAAGATTATCATGATATGATGGATATAGTTGAAGAGATATTTTCAAGAACAGCACAAGAAGTTTTAGGAACAACTAAAATAAATTATCAAGGACAAGATATTGATTTAGCACCAGGATGGAAGAGAATTAGCATGATTGATTCTATAAAAGAAGTAACAGGAATTGATTTTAATGAAATACAAACAGATGAAGAGGCTGTTGCTTTAGCTAAGGAGAAAAATATAGAAATACCAGATGAAACAAAAGAAACTAGAGGAGATGTAATAGCATTATTCTTTGATGAATATGTTGAAGAAACACTAATTCAACCTACATTTGTATATGATTATCCAGTAGAAATTTCACCATTAGCTAAAAAGAATCCGAAAGATAAACGATTAACAGAAAGATTTGAAGCATTTATTGGAGGAAGAGAATACGGAAATGCATTTTC
Organism: uncultured Clostridia bacterium; assembly: GCA_947625985.1. The sequence goes on from CANQQF010000064.1 coordinate 5,155, forward strand.
AGAATTAAATGATCCAATTGATCAATATGAGAGATTCAAAAAACAAGTTGAAGCAAGAGAAGCAGGAGACGATGAAGCAGGTATGATGGATGATGACTATATACATGCTCTAGAAATAGGTTTACCACCAACAGGAGGACTTGGAATAGGAATGGATAGAATGATAATGTTATTAACAGATGCTGCATCAATAAGAGATGTATTACTATTTCCAACTATGAAACCACTTAATTAAAAAATAAAAAAAGAAAGAATAAAACATGAGATTTTATTCTTTCTTTTTTTTACTATTAATTATTTCCGTTTAACATATTATCTGATTCGTTTTCAGCAGAAATTTTAACTTCTAATAATTTGTTCTTTAATTCAGATTCTATTTTAACTAGTTCACCTTCGGCAGCAATTCTTTTAGCTTTTCCTGCGTCATGAATTTCAATTAATTTATCTAATGTTTCAATTAAGTCATTATTTGTTTTTTGAAGAGTTTCAACATCTACTATTGCTCTTTCTGATTCTTCTGCTATTTGAGTTGTACCTTGTTTCAAAATTTCGCTATTTGCTTTTAACATATCATTAGTTAAATCTGTAACTTTCTTTTGAGTTTCTAAAGCTCTTTTAGAATTAGCTACACCTAAAGCAATCACTATTTGATTTTTCCAAAGAGGTATAGTGTTTATTAATGAACTTTGGATTTTATTAATAAGCTCACTATCATTATTTTGAATAAGTCTAATTTGTGGTGCCATTTGGATAGAAATTATTCTTGTAGTTTTTAAATCATAAAGTTTTTTCTCAAATCTGTTAATAGTATCAGACATATCTTTTACTGCTTGAATATCTAATTGATCATTAGTTTGTTCAGCTTTTTGCTTTAAAGCTGGAAGAGTAACTGTGTTTAATTCTTCAATTTTTTTCTCACCAGCTATAATATATAAAGAAAGTTGTTTGAAATATTCTAAATTCTTTTCATACATAGTATCAAATGTTGCAATATCTTTAAGCATTGTTAATCTTTGTGATTCAAGTGATTTTTCTATATTATCAATATTTCCTTCAACTTTATTGTATCTAGCAAGCAATTTATCAAATTGTTTTTTTGCAGAGTTAAATACAGAAAACAATCCTTTTTGTTCAGTTGTTGCAGATAAAGTGTCACTATTAAATGATTTTATTTCAGATACAAGATCTGCTAATAAATCTCCAACAGCTCCTGTTTCTTTAGTTTTAACTTCTGATAAAACAGAGTCAGAAAACTTTGAAATATTAGTTTGAGCAGAAGCTCCATATTGTAATAATTGAGCTGTATTTGTTACATCAAGTTCTTGTAAAAAATTATTTATAGATTCTTGTTCAGCAGGTGTTAATTTATCATAATTTAAAGAATCCTCAATTTTTGTTTCAGTAATCTCATTTCCGTCTAATATAGTTGTTTCAAGTTCTTTTGAATCAACTTTTGAATCAATTTTTAGTTCTAAATTTTCATTTTCCATTTTTTAAAATTCCTTTCTTTTTATATTTAGGGGCTTATATTAGCCTTATTATAAATTTGAATTAAATAGATTCCTTAATTGGTATATAACATCTTCAGATTCTGCGTTAATGCTAGCAGCTTCATTTATATTTGATATATCTTCTAAAGCATCAATATTTGCATTGTATCCTATTGTGTATATAGGTATATCCAGATTCTTAATAACTTTTGTAGCATTTTCAAGTGAATTTCCAGTGTTTGTTTCACCATCACTCAAAACAAACATCATTAGTTTAGCATCTGGAACTTCTTTTTGTTTCTTTAGCATTGAGTCTGTAGCAACTAAAATTGCATCAAATGTAGCAGTGTTTCCACTTGCAGATAAATTTTGAACAGCACTAGTAAAATATGATCTTTGGTTAACGTTAAATTCATCAATAGGTAATTCAATTGTTACGTCTGTACTATAACTTATAAGACCTATATAATTATTTTGATTTATATATTTACTTCCATTAATTAAAGATTTCTTTAAGTTGGCTAGAGGAGTTCCAGACATACTTCCTGAAACATCTGCAACAAAAGTTGCTATAATTGGTTTTCCTAAATCTTTTTCTTTTTTCCATAATTGTTGAGCCTGTAAAAGAGTTGATCCATCATAAGATTTAGAAGTGTCTCCATCATTTCGTGTAAATCCATAAGATGCTGCTAAATTTTGTGAAGATGGATTTAATGCATATGCAGAAAATGTTTGCAATGCTTGAGTTTGTTCAGGTGTAAGTGTTCCACATGAATATAAAGGATTATTATGAGGTATTCCAAATGGAATAAAAGAGTAATTATCCTTTAATTTTGAGTCGTTTTCATAAGTTTGATATTCCATTATAAAAGCGTCTAAAGAACCATCTTCTGCAGCGGTTCGCATTTGCATAGTATTATATGATACAAAAGGTATATTTTGTTGTAAAGTTTGGAATCCATTTTTTGCTGTATCACTTAAAGGATTAGTTGAGTCAAAATAATTTAATGTTGTTATTAAGAAGTTTAATCCTGTTGAGCTAGCATAAGGATTTGTATATCCAAGAGTTATTTCATTATTAACTGTTGCTTGAATTACTGAATCTATATTAGCTGTTCCATATTTAGATTCAAGAGTTTTATATGTAGACTCAGAAAGTAATACACCAGCTGTATTTTTTACTAAAGAATCTGTCACTTTTGTTAAGGTAACAGATTGAGATTGTGCCATAGCTGCCCATAATTCATTAGATGGAGCAAAAGCTTGAGGTACGTATTTACCTGAAACTAGATAATCGACAGCATCACCTGAAGAAATATTGCGAACTGAAACGGAAACAGTTTTTCCATTTATAGTTTGATGAGAATTATTAAAGTTTTTAGCAACTTCAACAAGCCATGCATCAGGTCCATCTCCAGCTTTTTCAGGTGATGAAAAAATTTCAATATTTATATCTCCGGTACCCTTAACAGTTAAATCATACTGAGAAATATCAGGAAGCTCATCTTTAAGAGAGATTTGTCCAACTGTTGCATTTGACTTAGTAGGATTTGAAGTTGAAACATCAATATTTTTTAAATAACGATTTAAAGTTTTAACTGCCTTAGAATAGTTCTTTTCAGATGAAGATTGCCCTATATTTTGAGTTAAGAGAATCCCTACAATAATTATTACAATGAAAACTGCTATTAAAATTATAAATTTTTTTGTATTTTGATTATTCATAATAAAATCCTTTCTATTCCTTTTTATTTTAAAGAATCATTCTCACCACGAAGAGTTTTTAAAGAGTTAGTCATATCACTCAGCACTTTGCTTAAAGAATCATCAGATGAAGGAGAATCATCCATTTGAGAAACTTCTGTTAATAATTTGTTAAATTCTTTTAAAATGTTTTCATTACTATCTAAAAGTTTTTGCATATATTCTTTATGTTCTTTTTCTAACGTGTTACCAATATCTGAATCAAATATTGCAATTCTATTTAATATTTTTCGTATATTATTAAATAAAAAATTTGTTGCTTGATCAGCTAAATCTGTTAAAGCAGTAAAGTGTTGTTGATTATTTTGTTCTAACAATTCATTTAATACATTTTTTTTACGAGTAATTGAATCAAGTTCTGCTAAAGATTGTTTAACTTCATTAAAAAATGGTGAACGTCTATTTAGTTTTGATTCTAAAGCATCTTTGTAGTCATTTGCACTTTTTAATTTATCTAAATCATACCCATATTTGCCTGTTGTAGAGTGTGTTAAATATATATATTCTGAAGATACAATTCCAATATTAGCAAGAATAACTAAACAAAATAAAATTGCATTAGTACTAAAGGTCAAACCAATAATACCTGGAGAAAATATAATTATATCAATTATTGCAAGTATTATTGTTCCTATAGCTAACCTTAAGAAAACCTTGTTATTCATTATAAGTTTAACCTCCTATGTTTAATAAGTTTTTACCAATATTATTTTAGCATATTGTAATTTTGTTTTCAATAAAAAATGAAAAAGATAAATACAAATAATTGAAATTTTAGCATAAATTTGATATAGTATTAGGAGTTAAAAAGAAATAAAGAGGGAAGATAGGAGAGTTTATGTTTGAATTTAGATTTGATAGAAGGACAATATTAACTATAATAGGAATATTATTGATATTTGGATTAATTAAAAATCTTTCAAATGGTGAAAGATTATTATCTTTAGTATTAAGTGCGCCAGGTGTTTTAATTGCAATTACATTCCATGAATTTGCTCATGGTTATGTAGCATATAAACTTGGAGACGATACAGCTAAAAATGAAGGAAGATTAAGTCTTAATCCACTAAACCATTTAGATCCAATTGGTACATTTATGTTATTAGTTGCAGGATTTGGTTGGGGAAAGCCAGTACATGTAAATCCTAGAAATTATACAAGAAAAATGTCAATGGAAAAAGGTGAAGCAATAGTTTCATCAGCAGGACCAATAATGAATATATTATTAGCATTTATATTTACCATGATATATTTTTTACTATTAAAGTTTGCAGGTGAATTTGTAACTATAAATAAAATAGGTACTATTTTATTTGAGATGATTGCATCAACTATAACTATAAATATAGGATTAGGAGTTTTTAATTTAATACCATTACCTCCATTAGATGGTTCAAAAATTATAAAACCATTTCTTCCAATGAAAGCCAAAGAGTGGTTTGAAAATAATGAACAATTATTTTATATAGTATTTATAGTTATATGGATTACTGGAATAGCAGGAGAAATAATAACACCAGCAATAGGATGGATAGCAAACTTATTTATTAAAATTGGATCATTGATATTTGGAATGCCAATAATATAAAGGAGAAAGAATGAAAGATATATTAACACTGGGAATTGAATCAAGTTGTGATGAAACTTCTGTAGCAGTTGTAAAGAATGGCAGAGATGTTTTGTCAAATATAATAGATACACAAATTCCAATTCATGAAAAATATGGAGGAGTTGTGCCAGAAATAGCTTCTAGAAATCACATAGAAGCTATTTCGCGCGTTACAAAAAAAGCATTAGAAATAGCAAATATAACTTTTGAAGATATAGATGTAATAACACCAACTTATGGTCCTGGTTTAGTAGGAGCATTACTTGTAGGGTTATCATATGGAAAAGCATTAAGTTATGCTATAGATAAGCCATTAGTAGGTGTTAACCACATTGAAGGTCATATTGCGGCAAACTATATAACTTATAAACAATTAAAACCACCATTTATATGTTTGTTAATTTCAGGAGGTAATACTCAATTAGTACATGTAAAAGATTATACAGAGTTTGAGATACTTGGAAAAACAAGAGATGATGCAATAGGAGAAGCTTTTGACAAAGTAGCAAGAGTAGTTGGATTAGGTTATCCTGGTGGACCTAAAGTTGATAATATGGCAAAAGAAGGAAAGCCAAATATTGATTTACCAAAAACACATTTTGATAATTTAGATTTTAGCTTTAGTGGAATAAAGACAGCAGTAATTAATTTGCATCATAAAAATCCAGAAGTTAATAAGGCTAATCTATGTATAAGTTTTGAAAAAGCTGTAACAGAAGTTTTAATAGAGAATACCTTAAAAGCTTTAAAACAAACACAGCTAAAAACTTTAGTTTTAGGAGGAGGAGTTTCAGCTAATTCGTATATACGTAAAGAGTTTTTGAAATTTGAAGAACAAGGATTTAAAGTATATACACCTGATATAAAATTATGTACTGACAATGCAGCTATGATAGCATCTGCTGGATACTATAACTTCATTGCAGGTAAAACAAATGAATTAGATTTAAATGCAGTACCAAATTTAAAATTATAAAAAGGAGAAAAAAATGGCAATATATGCAATAGGTGATTTACACCTTTCATTCCAAGAAGACAAGCCAATGAATATCTTTGGAGATAATTGGAAAAATCATGAAGAAAAAATAAGAACAGACTGGACAGATAAAGTAAATGAAAATGACTTGGTACTTTTACCAGGTGATTTTTCATGGTCTATGCATTTAAAAAATACATTTGAAGATTTTAAATATTTAAATGAATTACCAGGAAAAAAATTATTATTAAAAGGAAATCATGATTATTGGTGGACAACATTAACAAGTATGAGAAATTTTTTAAAAGAAAATGAGTTTACAAATATAGATTTTTTGCATAATAATAGTTATGAATATGAAGGATATATAATAGCAGGAACAAGAGGATGGACTCAATCCGATGATATAGAAGATAAAAGACTTGTTGATAGAGAAGTTTTGAGATTAGAACTTTCAATAAAAGATGGAATTGAAAAATACGGAGAAAATAAACCAATTATAGTATGTATGCATTATCCTCCTATCGCAAGCAATATGAATTCACCATTTATAGAAATAATGAAAAAATATAATGTAAAAAAATGCTTATATGGACATTTACATGGTTCATCAATCAGTGAAGCAATAGAAGGAATATATGATAATATAGAAATAAAACTAGTGAGTTGTGATAGTTTAAACTTTACCTTATGGAAAGTTCAATAATAAGGAGAAAGTTATGGAATTAAACAAAGATGTAAAATATATAAAAGGTGTTGGACCAAATAGAGTATTACTACTTAATAAATTGGGAATAAATACTTTAGAAGATTTAATTACATATTATCCAAGGAGATACGAAGATAGAAGTAATCCAAAAGATTTAATAGATTGTGAAGACGGTGAAGAAGCTTTGGTTGAAGTGGTACCAATTAACAGAATGGCAGAAATACGTTTACGTGGAAAAACAATGTATAAATTGAATGTTATGGATGAAACCGCAAGAGCTACAGCCACATGGTTTAATCAAAGTTATTTAAAGACTCAATTTAAAGTTGGTGAGAGATATAGATTATATGGAAAAATAAAAAATGTTAGAGGAAATATAACAATTTCTTCGCCAGTATTTGATAGAGAGGAAAAACAAAATAATACAGGAAAGATAATTCCAATCTATCCTCTTACATATAAATTATCACAAAACACATTAAGAAAAATAATTGAAAATGCATTGAAAGAAGTTAAAGATAAAATACCAGAAACATTACCAGAATATATTTTAAAAGAATATAAATTACAGAAAATAAATGAAGCCATTAGAAATATTCATATGCCAGAAGATTTTGAAGTTATGGAAAAAGCAAGAAAAAGACTAGTATTCGAAGAGTTACTATCTGTTCAACTTGCATTACTTGCTTTAAAAAACAACTATATGAATAATGTTGAGGGAATTAGATTTAGCAAAGATGCACATATGTCAGACATTATAAACAAATTACCTTTTAAGTTAACGAAAGCTCAATTACGTGTATTAGAAGAAATAGATAATAATATGGAAGATAGAAGACCAATGAATAGGCTTCTTCAAGGAGATGTTGGTTCTGGTAAAACTGTTGTAGCTATGTGTGCTGCATATAAAGCTGTAAAATCGGGATACCAAGCTGCAATTATGGCACCAACTGCGATACTTGCAACACAGCATTTAGAAAATTTTAAAAAATATTTTGACAGTTTGGGAATAAAATGTGAACTATTGATATCAGGAATTAAAAAATCTGAAAAAGATAGAATATTAGAAGAATTAGAAAATGGAAATATAGACATTATAATAGGAACACATGCGTTAATAGAAGATAATGTTTTATTTAATAAATTAGGATTAGTTGTTACAGATGAACAACACAGATTTGGAGTAAGGCAACGTTCCAAAATAGTAGAAAAAGGAGAAAATCCAGATGTACTAGTAATGACAGCAACTCCTATCCCTAGAACTTTGGGACTTATTCTTTATGGAGATTTGGATATATCAATTATAGATGAATTACCTCCAAATAGAAAAGAAATTGACACATTTGCAGTAACAAAATCAAAAGCAGAACGTGTTAACAATTTTATAAGAAAACAAGTTGATGAAGGAAGACAAGCATATATAGTTTGTCCACTAGTTGAGCAAAATGAAGAACTAGATTTAAAATCAGTTGAAGAATTATATAAAAAATATAAAAATGAGACATTTAGTGAATATAGAGTTGAATATTTGCATGGAAAAATGAAAGCAAAAGATAAAGATGATATAATGAAAAAATTTAAGAATGGAGAAATAGATATATTGCTTTCAACAACAGTAATAGAAGTTGGTGTAGATGTTCCAAATGCAAATATAATGGTAATAGAGGATGCACAACGCTTTGGACTAGCTCAATTACATCAATTGCGAGGAAGAGTTGGAAGAGGTGAATATAAATCATATTGTGTACTTCGCTATGAGGGTAATAGTGAAGTTGTACGTGAAAGAATGAAAGTTATGTGTGATACAAATGATGGATTTATAATATCCGAAAAAGACTTAGAACTTAGAGGAACAGGAGACTTTTTTGGAACAGCACAACATGGACTTCCAGAATTTAAAATTGCAAACTTATTTGAAGATTTGGCAGTATTGAAATCTGTTCAAAGTGTAGCAATAAAAATAATTTCTGAAGATCCTAAATTAGAAAAAGAAGAAAATTTTAAACTTAAAAAGTTAATTAAAGACAAATTTTCAAATCGTATAGAAATATAGGCTTGACTTTTTTAATAAAACAAAGTAAACTTTAAAAGAAAAGGATGTTGAGAATATGAAAGAAAATATACTAAGTATTTTAGGATTAATTTTAGTAGCAATAGGAGTTGTGCTAGTTTATGATGCAAGAAGCATAACAAAAAAGTTTTTTAGTTTTGGAGATCAAAATGACGCAAGTCTTGGATTAAAACTACTAGGTTTTATTATAGGAATTCTAGGAGGTTTATTAGTATATTTTAATTTTTAAAAAGTTTATTATTTTTTATAAATAAAATTAATATAAATTATAGGAGGAATGTTAAATGGATTTAAAAGGAACAAAAACAGAAAAAAATTTAATGGAGGCTTTTGCTGGAGAGTCACAAGCAAGAAATAAATACACATATTTTGCAAGTAAAGCAAAAAAAGAAGGATATGAACAAATAGCAGCTATATTCCAAGAAACAGCTGACAACGAAAAAGAACATGCAAAAATATGGTTTAAATTACTACAAGGTGGAGAAATTGCTCCAACAACAGAAAATTTAAAAGCAGCTGCTGAAGGAGAAAACTTTGAATGGACAGATATGTATGACAGAATGGCTAAGGAAGCTAAAGAGGAAGGATTTGATGATATAGCATATCTATTCGAAGCAGTTGGAAAAATTGAAAAAGAACATGAAGAAAGATATAGAAAATTATTAGATAATGTTGAAGGAGATTTAGTATTCAGCAGAGATGGAGACAGAATTTGGAAATGTAGAAATTGTGGACATATCGTTATAGGAAAAGCTGCTCCAGAAATTTGCCCAGTATGTGCACATCCAAAAGCATATTTTGAAATAAAAGCAGAAAATTATTAATAAGTAATAATGAAATACATGAGGAGATACTTTGAGTGTCTCCTTTTAATTTTAAACAAAAATACAAAAATAATCTTGACAAACAAACATGCAACTACGATAATATTATTAAAATAAAATTAAAGGAGAAACATCTGTATGAAAAACATTATAGTAGTATATGGAGGATCTTTTAATCCACCATTGAATTCACATTTTTCAATTGCACAACAAACAATAAATCAGTTTTCAGAAGTTGAAAAAATTATATTTGTTCCTGTAAATAAAAATTATGAAAAAAAAGGATTAGTTTCAAATGAACATCGTTGTAATATGCTAAAAAAAGTAATTGAAAGAAATAAAAAATTTGAATTATCACAAATAGATATGGAACAAGATTATTCAATGACAACAGTAGAGCTGCTAGACAAAATGCAAAAACAATTTAAAGATAAAGAATTGTGGTTTTTAACAGGAAGTGATAATTTAAAGGATATACCAAAATGGAAAGGTGGAAAAGAATTATTAAAGAAATATAAACTTCTAATAAAGGCAAGAGAAAATGATAATATTGAAGAAATAATAAAAAATAATTCAATGTTAATAGAATATAAAAATAATATAAAATTTGTGGCTGAAGAAATTAGGAGTAATTATAGTTCGACATATGTACGTAATCAAATAAAAGAACAAAAAAGTGTAAGATATTTGATGCCAGATGAAGTATATCAATATATAGAAGAATATAAATTATATAGATAAGAGGAAAAGGCTATAATTGACAATATTCCAAATTATGGTATAATCAAATGGATAGGGGGGTTGTAATGAAAACAAAAGAAGTTACTACGAAACCAAATATTTCAAAAGAAAAAATAAAAAAAGTAATTAATTGTGTAGTAGTGGCAATATTAGTTATTGCATATTTTTTAATTCTTCAACTTGCTGCTACAAAAATGCAAAAAGAAAGATTAATAGAAGATATAAAAGTGTTTTCAGGAGCTTTTTTAGTATTTGGAATTATTCTAATAGAACAAGCCTATAAAAGAGATGATGGATATAAAGCAATAGACGGAATAGAAATGCTGGTACTTTCAGCTTATACCCTATCAATAATGCATATAATTACAAAGTATGGATATGAATTAAGGACATATATTTGGTACTCATTATATATAGTTATAATTTATTATATAATTAAAGCTACAATAGTTTATACAGCAGGAAACAAAAAATACTTGGATGGTTTTAATGATATTGCAGAAATTATAAATGATGAACCACAAAAGAAAGAAGCTAAACGAAAGAAAACTGTAAACACTAAAACTACAAAAAAGAGAAAAAAATCTAATGCTCCTAGAACTAAAGCAGTATATAAAGAGAAAAAGCTAACAAATGCTACTAATAAAAAGCAAAATAAAACAACCAAAAAAGGAAAAAGAATGACAGCAACATCTTCAAGAAAACTAGGAAACAACAATAACAAAAATGGAAAAAGAGTAAAGTAAAAGAGGTAATAAAAGTGATAAAAAGTATGACAGGATATGGAAAAAGCACTTTAGAAATAGAGCAAAGAGAATATCAAGTTGAAATTAAAAGTGTAAACCATAGATATTTAGATATTAATATAAGAATGCCTAGAAGCATAAGTTATTTGGAGGATGAGATTAGAAAAATTTTAGTATCTAAACTAAAAAGAGGGAAAGTAGATGTATTTATTAGTTTTAATAATAACAGTACTGAAGGAAAAGATATAAAAATAAATAAAGAGATTGCAAAAATATATATACAACAACTAAAAGAATTAGCAGAAGAAGAAAATATACAAGCAAACATCGAAGTGACAGAAATCTCAAGGATGCCAGATGTATTACAAATAAAAAATGAAGAAGATGACGATACAATAAAAAATGAACTAAAGCAAGTTGTGGAAAATGCAGCAAAAACTTTAATTCAAATGAGAACAGATGAAGGAGAAAAATTATCTGTAGATATAGAAGAAAGATTGCAAACAATAGAAGAAAAAGTAAATAAGATTTCTAATTTATCTACTGGACTTATTGATGAATATGTAGTAAAATTAGAGGATAGAATAAAAGAATTATTGAAATCTGATGTTGTGGATAAATCAAGATTAGCTCAAGAAGTTGTTATTTATGCAGATAAATGTTCAATTGAAGAGGAAATAACTAGGCTAAAGAGCCATATAATACAATTTAGAAAATTACTTAAATCAGAAGGAGCAGTAGGAAAGCAAATAGATTTCTTAATACAAGAAATGAATAGGGAAACCAATACAATTGGCTCAAAATCTGGAAATTTAGAAATAACAGATAATGTAATAACAATAAAAACAGGAATAGAAGACATCAGAGAACAAGTTCAAAATATAGAATAGAAAGGACTGACAAAATATGCAATTAGTAAATATTGGATTTGGAAACATTGTTTCTGCAAAAAGGATTGTTGCGATAGTTAGCCCAGACTCAGCACCAATAAAAAGATTAATACAAGAGGCTAAAGATAATAAAACAGCAGTAGATGCTACATATGGAAGAAGAACAAGAGCTGTTTTAATTATGGATTCAGGTCATACTATATTATCAGCAGTGCAACCAGAAACAGTAGCTGGTAGGTTAGACAAAGATATTACCCAAGAAGAAAAGGAAACTCAAATTAAAGACTAGAGTTTTAGTTGGAAAATAGATAGAAGGGAGAGAAACATTAAATGATTGAAAAACCAACTGTTACAGATTTATTGAAAAAATCTGAAAATAGATATGAATTAGTTATAATGACATCAAGAAGAGCAAGACAAATATCTAATGGTGACAAGCCATTGACAGATGTAAATGAAGATAGTACAGTAACAATTGCAGCAAATGAGATAGCAGAAGGAAAAGTAAGTGTAGCTAAAGAAGATGAAAAAGAGACAGAAGAACTAAACGATGAAAAAGGGGAATAAAATAATGATAAAAAAACATATAATATCATTAAGTGGAGAACTAGCAAGTGGAAAAGGAGCTGTTTCTGAAGTATTACAGGCAAAACTACAATATGGAATATATAAAAATGGAGAATATTTTAGAAAATTAGCAAGAGAAGCTGGAATGGATGTTACAGCTTTTAATAAATATGTAGAAAAACATCCAGAAATAGACAGACAAATTGAAAAAAGTGCTGCAGAATATGCAAAAGAAAATGATAAATTTATTATAGATGCACGACTTGGATGGTATGCTGTACCAGAATCTTTCAAAGTATATATGAAAGTTGATATTGATGTAGCAGCCAAGCGTGCATTTAATGATGATAAAAGAAAGAGTACAGAAAAATTTGCTACAGTCGAGGAACAAAAATCGGATATGCAAAATAGATATAAATTAGAAAATGAAAGATATTGGAATATATATAAAGTTCATAAAGAAGATGAGAATAATTATGACTATGTAATAGACACAACATATTTAACTCCAGAACAAGTAGCAGATAACATTATAGAAGAATACGAAAAATGGTTAAATAAATAGAAAGAATTCAGTTGCTAACTGGATTTTTTTTTGATATACTTCTAATTATGGAGGGATATAAATGATTGCAGAAGTTATAATAAATTCTACAGCAAAAAAATTAAATAGAACTTTTGATTATCGTGTACCAAAACAAATGGAGGAGTATATAATAATTGGCAGTAAAGTTTTGGTACCTTTTGCAAACTTTAAAACTCCAGAAGAGGCATATGTTATAGGGTTAAAAGAAGCATCAGAATTTAAAGTAAAAGACATAATAAAAATAGAAGACAATTTAACTGATAAACAAATAGAGATTGCTAAATGGATGGCAAGACATTATTTTTGCAATGTATCTGACTGTATAAAATTAATGTTAGCTCCTGGAACAAGAAATAAAAAAAGAGATAATAGAATAAGTGACAAAATTATAAATGTTGTATATCCAAAAAAAGAGATAGAAGAACTTGAATTTGATATCGAAAATGGAAATATAAAAACAGATAAACAAAAGCGAGTAATAAAATTTGTAATTGATAATCCAGGATGTATGATTCCAGAAATTGAGATGTTTACAGATTGTACAAGAGGTGTAGTAAATACATTAGTAAAAAATGGTTATTTGGAAATAATAGAAAAAAAAATAGATAGAAATCCATTAATAAACAAAGATGTAGAAAGAAACACAAAATTAAAACTAACAGAAGAACAACAAATAGCCTACAATAAAATTGAAAGTACAATAAATTCTTATAGAGAATTTTTACTGTTTGGAGTAACAGGCTCAGGGAAGACAGAAATATATTTGCAATTAATAGAAAGGGTATTATATGAGAAAAAAAGTGCAATAATGCTAGTTCCAGAAATATCATTAACACCTCAAATAATAAATAGATTTGTTGCAAGATTTGGAAAAGATGAAATAGCAGTATTACATAGCAAGTTGAGTATAGGAGAAAGACACGACGAGTGGAATAGAATACGTGAAGGAAAAGCAAAAATAATAATTGGAGCTCGTTCAGCAATATTTGCTCCTGTACAAAATTTAGGAATAATAATAATAGATGAGGAGCATGATTCATCATATAAATCTGAAACAACTCCGAAATATCAAGCAAAAGAAGTAGCAAAAAAAATTGCTCAAAAAGAAAATTGTCCATTAGTTTATGGAAGTGCTACACCTGAAATTACAACATATTATAAATCAGAAATAGGAGAAATAGAAAGATTAGAACTAACAAAAAGAGCAAATAAATCAGAATTGCCTAAAGTGGAAATAATAGATTTAAAACAAGAGTTAGCTAATGGAAATCACTCAATGCTAAGTAATGAGCTTTATCAGTCAATAGAAGAAAATATAAAAAATAAAGAACAGACAATATTATTTTTAAATAGAAGAGGATTTTCTACATTTGTTATGTGTAGAAAATGTGGATACACAGTAAAATGTAAGAATTGTGATATTAGTTTAACATACCATAAATATGATGGAAAATTAAAGTGCCATTATTGTGGATATGAAGAACCAGTCAAAACAATTTGTCCAGAATGTGGAAGTGATAAAATCAGATATTTTGGAACAGGTACGCAAAAGTTAGAACAAGAAATTCAAAAACAATTTGAAGGAATAAAAACAATTAGAATGGATATAGATACTGTAACTAAAAAAAATTCACATGAGAAAATTTTAAAAGCATTTAAAGATGAACAGATTGACATATTAATTGGAACTCAAATGGTTGTAAAAGGACATCATTTCCCAAATGTCACATTGGTTGGAGCAGTTGCAGCAGATAGTTCGTTAAACATAGATGACTATAGAGCAAATGAAAGAACATTTCAGACTTTAACTCAGGTTGCTGGTAGAGCAGGAAGAGGAGAAAAAGAAGGAAAAGTAATAATTCAAACATACAATCCAGAAAACTTCAGCATACAATGTGCACAAAAACAAGATTATGAAGAATTTTACAAAACAGAAAAAGCATTACGTAAACAGTTGAAATACCCACCATTTTGCGATATAATATTAATTAGCTTTAATAGTATAAAAGAAGATGATATTATAAGATTATCAAATAGAGTATATAAATTTTTAAAAGAAAGATTAGATGCAGATAAATTTAAAGTTTTAAGGCCAATGCCGTCACCAATAGATAGAATACAAAATAAATATAGGTGGAGGTTAATTATTAAGGGAAATATGAATGAAGAGGCAAATAAAGTTTTTAATATATGTTTAAATAAAATATATAAAATGAACAAAAAGGATATACGAGTAGCTATAGATATTAATCCAAATAATATGATCTAAAAAGTAAGGAGGGAAAAAATGGCTATACGAAATCTAAGATATGAAGGAGACGAGATACTAAAAAAGAAATCAAGAGAAGTAGAGGTTATAGATGAAAAGATTCAAATATTAATAGACGATATGATTGAAACTATGCATAAATATAATGGAGTAGGATTAGCAGCAGTACAAGTTGGAATTTTAAAACGAGTAATTGTAATAGATTTGTATGATGATAATGGTCCAATTGCGATGATTAATCCAGTAATATTAAAAACAAAAGGAGAAGTAGAAGTTGATGAAGGTTGCTTAAGCTTTCCAAATAAATTTGCCAAAGTAAAAAGACCTGAGCATGTAACAGCAGAGTTTATAGACAGAGAAGGCAATACAATTAGGGTAAAAGCAAAAGATTTATTGGCACAAGCAATATGTCATGAAGTTGATCATTTGGATGGAGAAGTATTTGTAGATAAAATAATACCAGGAACTTTAGAATATGTAGAGCCTGAAGAAGAAAAAAAGGAGTAGATTATGAAAATTATTTTTATGGGAACACCAGATTTTGCCAAAGATAGTTTAGAAGCTATATATAAAGCAGGACATGAAATTGTTGGAGTTCTAACAAATCCAGATAGACCAAAAGGAAGAGGAATGAAAATGGTAGCAACACCAGTAAAAGAATATGCTGTGTCAAAAGGACTACCAGTGTATCAACCTGAGAAAATAAAAAACAATGAAGAAGTTATAAATAAAATAAAAGAACTAGAACCTGAAGTGATTTGTGTTGTAGCCTATGGAAAAATTTTACCTAAAACATTGTTAGATATTCCTACAAAAGGATGTATAAATGTTCATGGATCTTTATTGCCAAAATATAGAGGAGCTGCACCAATACAATGGGCAGTTCTTAATGGAGATAAAACAACAGGAATAACAACGATGTATATGGACTCTGGAATGGATACAGGAGACATGATTCTAAAAAAAGAAGTTGAAATCGGAGAAGATGAGACAACAGGAGAATTATGGAATAGACTCTCTAAAATAGGAGGAGAATTACTCGTAAAAACATTAGAAGAAATAGAACAAGGAGTAGCTCCTAAAATAAAACAAGATGATAGTGAAGCAACAATTGCTCCAATGTTAGATAAAAAAATGGCAAAAATAGATTGGGAAAATAAAACAGCAAAAGAAATAAAAAATCTTGTTAGAGGTTTAAACCCAATAATGGGAGCATATACTTACTTAAAAGGAAAAAAGATAAAATTTTGGAAAGTTGATATAGAAGAAAACGAAAACTTCAAAGATAGCAAAAATGGAACAGTAGTTATATCTGATGCAAAAAAAGGTTTATCAATAAAGACAGCTGATGGATTATTAAAGGTAATCGAAATACAAGGAGAAAATGCAAAAAGAATGAATATTGAGGATTTTTTAAGAGGAAACAAAATTGAAGAATTTGAAGTATTTGAATAAAATAACTTGACACTGTATATAAAAATATGCTATTATATACAGTGTCAAGCAATTTTTATATGTAGCTAAATATTAATTAAAATTTTTATATGCGGATGTGGCGGAATTTGCTGAGGTTGTTGAGGTTATACCGATTACAACGTCAGTATATGTAGCTAAACATTAATTAAATTTTTTATATGCGGATGTGGCGGAATTGGTAGACGCGCTGGTCTTAGGAACCAGTGCCAATGGCGTGGGGGTTCAAGTCCCTTCATCCGCACCAACGACGTTTCTGTTCGAACTAATAGAACAGGTTATATAAATACCATTCTGGAAAAGGGTGGTATTTTTTTAGTTTTATTTTCAGTATGTATTATTACATCATCCCCTGAGTTTTGTACTATTAAGGCATAAACTGAAGAAAAAGTTTATAATGATTAATTTATATTTAACAAAATTCTTAAAAACTATGGAAATATTGTCAAAACGTGATATAATATATCAAACTTGATTAGGAGGAATGCAATTATAGTGAAAAAAGCATATTTAGAATGTTTGAAAGAATTAAGATTATTTAGAAAATCATTATTGGGAGATATTGATATAAAGCGTGGAAAAATGTATTTTACTTGGATAAAGGATAAGACTGAAAAAGTTATAAATGAAAAGGATGACAAGTACATTTGCACAAATGTTATAAATTATACATTACCTAAATATGTAATTACTCAATATACTTTTAATAAAGCTAATAAGATTATAAAAAGAATAATCAAAAAAAATTATAGATTTAAGGATAATAAATATTTTTTTAGTAATACTAAAATATCTAATGATGATGTTAAACTTCTAATGAAATATGTTTTATTCAAAAGAGGAAATGTTATTTGGATTGATTTTGGATTTAATATTGGAAATGAATTTGGAGGTATGCACCCTGCTGTTATACTAAAAAATTTTGATAATGACCTATTTGTAGTTCCTATTTCTTCTAAAAAACCAACAGAATACATAAAATTAGAACAAGATTTACAAAACAAAATCATATCTGAAGAAGAATTTGAGAAAATAAAAAATGCTATTACTGAAATTATTGAACTTTCTAAAATAAATGGTTATAGAAGTATGCTAAGATGGGCTAGAATTACTAGAATGAAGAAAATTAGTATGTTTAGAGTAAACTTTTCTGGTACAATAGGTACTTTAGATGGTACAGACATGGATAAAATTTCAGAAAAAATATCAATGGAATTAGGTAGTAAATAGATTAGATAAGCCCCAAATTTAGTGAATAAATTATTGACTTTTGAAATAAAATATAGTATCATAGTATTAGAAAGTAATCAATAAAGATTGCTATGAAAGGGATGAAAATCCCAGTTAAATTGCTATGAAAGATGACCAGTAGTTATACTGGTCATCAGTCGTTTTTTACAAAATTTCGACTTATAAAGCATATGATGGTTCAATATGTGCTGAATGTGCTAAATTGAGTAAATCGTATAAATCAGAAACTATTGAAAAGATTAAAACATATCGAGAAATTGAAAATGAAAGAAAATCACTATTTAACCCTACCCAAAAGCTTAAAAGTTTTAATTCTATTGTTGTTCTAATAGATAACTCAAACAAACTATTTCAAGTTGGTAATAGTCCTATTTATAAATTTGATGAGTTAATGAATTTCTATTCAGAGCAAGTTGCAGGTCCTACAGTTGTTACAACCAAGACAAAGAAAAAAGGTGGCTTAACTAGAGCAGTTGTAGGGGAGTAATTGCTGGTCCAGTAGGTGCATTAGTAGGAGCAGGTACAGCAGGTTCAGTATCTACTTCAACACAATCAACAAACACTACAACAAAATATTATTATGAAACAAATACATATTCAGGATATGAAAAGCATGAAATATTGCCACCAAAAGGATTTAATGAATTTGCATTGCATTGTATTAATAATAGAAATAATGAAATTAATTCTACCAATGCAAATGATAGATTGAATGATAATTCAAAATTACTACCAGAAGTAGATGATGCTATAAGTGAAATAAAGAAATATAAGCAATTATTAGATGATGGATTACTTACACAAGAAGAATTCGAAAAGAAAAAGAAAGAAATTTTGAATCCAGAAAGCAATATAAAAAAAGAACCTGAACAAAATAGTTTAAATAATAAAACAACTAATATATCTAATAATCAAAATATAAATAAAAAGGTTGCAAGTGATCCACAAAAATTGGGACAAGTTAATATAGTTTTGTCATGGATATTTTTTGTATTCTTTGCATTAGGCGCATTGGGAAGTTTGACAATTGGATTTAATTGAGAGTAATTGCAATATTTATATTACTTATGATTTCAGGAGTTGCAATGACTACTAATTATAAGTCTACTACTAATACTAGTGAAAAAACTAATTCACAACAAACTAGTGAAAACAAGCAAAATCAAGAAAATCCTGTATTTGTTTCTAATACTGATGGAAAGGATTTCTTCAAAAATATATTATGTGGAAATACTCAATGTGAATATAAAGAACCAATGAAACTGGAAGCAGATAATATGATTCCATATGATACTGTTACATATACAACTGGAAATGATACATATTCTTTTGAAGTAACAACGAATACAAAGAATGAAATTGCTAATGTTCAAATGTTTTTCTATAAATATGGAACAGAAGATCCTACAAATTGTTTTATGGCTGCAACAAGACTAAATTATCCAAATAGCAATGCTGCACAACTTACTTCATTTATTACTGAAAACATTGGAAAAGACCAAAAGATAAAAATAGGAGACTTTACATTTCACTTTTTTAATGGAACTAGTGATAATTGTGTTATATTAGATATATATACAGATGAATTTGCTAAGATTAATGGGAATCAATAATTATTACAAGTACAGATTTTTTTCTAATGGTGCTTGATTTTTAAAAAATAATTTGATAATATATTTAAACTTGAATGACTATTTATTCATTCGTCAAGAGAGCTAACGAGTTGTAAATATCTACGTCGTTGGCACCAAAAGCAGTTCAATCCGAACTGTTTTTTTTTATGAAATAGAAGATCGTGTTGATTTTTTTGTTTTAATGTTATAATATTTTTATATAAAAGGGGGAATTTATATGAAAAAAGAGAAAAAATCTATTTATAAAAAATGGTGGTTTTGGTTATGTATAGTGATAATAGGTTTGATACTAATAGGAATTATAGAATCCTTTAATAGTTCTATTGCAATAAACAAAATGATACAAGAGCCATTGGATAAAGAGATTACAGAGGGTAGATTAACATATTATGTATCAAATAGTTGGAGAAATAAAGAAGATTCTAAAGAAAATGAAAAATACAGTTATTATTATCCTACTGATGATACTATGTTAATGGTAGGATATACCAAACTTAATGAGTATAGTGTTGATACTTTAAATGTGGATGAAGCTTTCGACGCATATTTTTCAGGAATGGGAATAAAAGAAGAAGATTTAATAAGTAAGGATAAAAAGAAAGTTAATGAATATAATTGCGGTGTTGTTAGGTATTATATATATTCAGAAAACAATGTAAAGCATGAAGTAATTATGTATGTTGTTTTAAATGCTAATGAAGTATATTCATTCTCATTTGGACAAGAATATAATTTAAACGAAAAATGCATACAGTTTGTTGAAAATATTATTTCAAAAGCAAATATTGTATTTGAAACAGAAGATGAAAAAGCACAAAAAATGGAAGAAAAATTAGAAGGCATAAGAAAAGAAGTCGAAAGTGAACAAACAAATATTAGTACTTTAAAAGAAAAAAAGAAAAGCTTAGAGAACTACAAGAGTGATATAGAGAAATTAAATTTCGAAAAAGAAGAAAATCAAGCCAAAAAAGAAACTTGGAAGAATACTATATCAGAATTAATTGGAAAAATAGATACAAAAATTAATATTGCAGTTCCAGATTTTAATACAATGTCCTCTTCTGATGCTGAAAATTGGGGAAAAAGTAACAGTATAACTGTTACAACATCAACGGATTATTCAGATACTATTCCAAATGGTAAAGTTATAAGTCAAAGCATAAATGCAGGACAAACTATTGAAAAAGGTACTAATACAATAAACGTAGTATATTCAATGGGTAAAAAACCAACTACAGGAGACTTAAATGCGTTAACGAAAGCACAGTCATATTCTGATAATATGTTTATGTCTAAAAAAAGATTATATGAACAATTAACATCATCTTATGGAGAAGGATTTACTGCTAGCGAAGCACAATATGCTATTGACCATGTAAAAGCAGATTGGAATTATAATGCGTTACAAAAAGCTAAAAGTTATCAATCAAATATGAATATGTCAAAGAGTAGAATTCAGCAACAATTAACATCATCTTATGGAGAAGGGTTTACTGATAGTGAAGCACAATATGCTATTAGTCACTTAGAGGATTAAAATAATATTAGTTAGATTGATAATTGTATCAATTGTCAAGGTATGAAGAATTGTAAATAACTATGCAATTTGCACCATTAGTATTATAAAGATAAAATACAAATAAATTAACATTAACATAACTTGTTAAGATATATTTAAGTAAAAGAAAAAATATATTGTAAATTTTGTTAATTTATATTATACTTCTATTATATAATATTGAACAAATGAAAAAGGAGAAAATTAAAATGTTTTGTAGAAAATGTGGTAACCAGTTACCAGATAACGCACAATTTTGTACTAGATGTGGTTATAGTACAAACGATAATTTTAATAATAATAATGCACAAAATATACCAGATAAAGAAAAAAAATTTAATGAAAAATTAAAAGGAGCAAAATGGTTTAGTATACTAGTATCATGTGTATTTGGTTTGGTGCTTGCCTTAAGTTTGGAACAGAAAAACTATCTTTTAGCAATACTCAGCTTGGTTTTTATAGTAAGCTTTACATTATTTTATAACTTATCTAAGAAAAAACTAATAGCAGGTCCAATAATAGGAATTGTATTAGGGAGTTTATATATAGTTAGTTTTATAAGAAAAATAAATATTATTTCTTTAGCACTAGGTATAGTTGTTATTTGGGATAGTACATCAATGTTAAAATATTTAAAAGATAATATTAATTAAAGAACCTGATTGATACTTGTATCAATCGTGGAAAGTATCAAAAAAGTTGTAAATATCTACGTCGTTGGCACCAAAAAGCAGTTCTATTCGAACTGTTTTTTTTGTGTGCAAAAAAACTAAAAAAATATCGACAAATATCAATATTTGAAATACAATACAAACAAAAGTTTTGATAATAATAGATATAGTTTTATAATTTGTTGAAATGCGAAAATTTTTAATAATGTTTAAATCTTTTATAAAAAGCACTTGAAAACTTATGAATTTTAAGTTAAATTATTTATAGTAAGATTGATATTCGTATCAATCATCAAGGTTCAAACATAGAAAAGGCGAGAAGAAATATTATAAAAAGATGGAATAATGAGTAAAAATAAATATAAAATTAAAAATGTAATAATATCATTAGAGTTAGAACTAGGAAGGTAAATATGATATGGATATTGAATATTATAGAGAAGAATTAAATAAAGATATAACAATGGGAGAAATCCGGATTACTATATTATGAAAATGTCTTTGGAGAAAGTGTTTTAAAAAAAATAATTGCAAGTACAATTTTGATGTTACACATAAAAAGATATATAAAAATAGAGACTGAACAAAACCAAGAGACGGTAATAACTTTTAAAGAAAATGAAGAAAACATGGATCCTTTGAAAGAATCAGAAAAATGCATATTAAACTGTTTAAAAAATAGTGATATAAATAATGATGGAAAAATAAAAACAAAAGAATTAAAAATAGAAGCAAGTGTTTTGATTAATAAAGAAAGAAAATTAAAGAGAGTATTGTAAGAGATGCAATAAATAACGAATATATAGATGAAGATAAATTGAAGAAAAGACAAAATCACTTTAATATGGCTGCTACACTTCTTGTAGGAATATTGTTTGCGATTGGATTTGGATCTTTAGTAACAATAATATTTCGGAATTATTTTGGTAATTTTAGATATTATTGAATTAGTTAGATTTTTTAGGACAGATATTTATACAGATAAAGCTTATGAAGAAATAGATAGAATAGATGGTTTAAAAAATTATCTAAATGAATATTCATTAATAAAAGAAAAAACAGTTATGGAAGTATATTTGTGGGAGCGATTCTTAGCATATGCTGTAATGTTAGAAGTCAATACGAATATAGAAAAAGAAATTGGCATAAATTTTGAAGGATTGAAGAAGCAATTAGAATTTATAAATGAAATAGAGTCAAATAATTTTATGTTATAATAAAAATTAGTGTAAAATAAAACTTATGAGTTGTAAAGCTTTATGACATTCGCACCAAATTGGCAAACGTATGTATTTCAGTAATATCAATACATACGTTTGTTTTTTTGTTTATAATAAGTAGGTAGTAAGTTAATAGTAGAAATTATTTAATTAAATATTGCATTAGGTAGATAGGTAGTATTATAATAGTACTAATTAAAATGGTTATAAGAATGATAATAATTATAGTAGGTGAAAAAATTTGGAAAGTAATAATAAAAAATATAAAGTCGGATTCTATAATATGTTTTGGTTATTTATATTTGGAAGTGTCATTGGTTGGATTTTTGAAGTTATATTTAGTTTGTTAGTTCATGGTGTATTCATTAATCATTCTGCTCTTGTAATTGGACCGTTTAATCTTTGTTATGGTATTTGTGTTTGTGCCTTAACTTTTCTATTATATAGATTTAAAGATAAAGGGAATATTTATATATTTCTTATAACTTTCTTTTTAGGTTCTGTACTAGAGTACATTATGAGTTGGGGTATGGAACTTGTTTTAGGTTTTTCTGCATGGGACTATAGTAATATGTTTTTAAATATAAATGGAAGAGTTTGTTTAATTATGTCATGTCTTTGGGGTATATTAGGAATTGTTTGGATTAAAAATATTTATCCTATTTTTGAAAAAATAATTAAGAAAGTGCCTAAGAATTTTGGGAAAAAATTAATAATTATTTTATCAATATTTTTAGTATTTGATTTAGGACTGACTGTTAGTGCAGTTGTAAGAGCAAAAAGATGTGAAAAAGGAATTGAACCGAGCAATAGTTATGAAAAGTTTTTAGATAAAACATTTAATAGAGATTATTTATATAATATGTTTAATAATAGTTGGAGTGATTAGATGAAAGTATT